>CAZPNA010000032.1:0-6931 GCA_964588135.1 uncultured Candidatus Saccharibacteria bacterium
GCGTTTAATTGATGCGCCAACCTTAGAGAGTTTACTGTCTATTTTTTCATAGCCTCTGTCAATGATTTCAGCTTTTTCAACGGTAGTTTCTCCCTCGGCTATAAGCCCAGCTAAAACCATTGTCGCGCCAGCTCGAAGGTCGGTAGATTCTATTTGGCGTCCAACAAGCTTTGTAGGACCACTGATAATTGCTTTATTTGGCGATTTTATTACTGTCTGCGCGCCCATATTGTTCAATTCATCTAAATAGCGCAACCTATCGTTAAAAAGTGTTTCGTTGATGGTTGATGAGCCATTTGCTTGCGTCAGGAGAAGCCCGAAAGGGGATTGGAGGTCAGTAGGAAAACCGGGGTAAACTGCCGTTTTGATGTCAGTTGCAGATAATATTGATTTATTGACAATTACTGAATCATCGCTGATTTTAATATCGCCACCGATTTTTTTTAATATATCAATCGGTAGTTTTAAGTGGTCAGGGTTAAAACCGGTAATTTTCAATTTATCACCAAGCAATAATCCGGCAACCATCCACGTTCCGGCTTCGATTCTATCTCCGAGAATTTCGTGCTTTACTGAATTTAACTTATCGACACCAATAATATCGATTCTTGACGAACTTATTCGTCTAATTTTTGCGCCGGCATTATTAAGTATATCTATCAAATCATCAATTTCCGGCTCTGCCGCGACATTTTTAAGAGCTACGCTATAATCGCTTTTTGCCAAATACAGTATGGCATTTTCAGTAGCAGTCACACTGCGCTCATTAAGTGATACTTCTTTTGGAGGCTTTGATGATATCTTAAATTCGTATCTTTGGTTGTATTGTTTCACGGTTACACCGAGATCTCGAAATAGATTAACATGGGTGGTTAATGGTCGCTTGCCAATAGCGCAACCTCCCGGCCACGGCAGAACCACTTTTTTTAATTTACTCAATAGTGGTCCGACAAAAACGACCGAGCCACGCAAAGATTTTGATAGCCTTACTGGCAAAAGTGATCCTTTAACGTCACTTGCGTTGATCGTCAACTTATTACTACTCCAGGCAACCTTGCCACCAATAGCTTCTAAAATTTCCGACATTTTTATAACATCGGTAATATATGGAGTATTGTTAAGAACAACCCTACCATCAACTAAAAGTGATGCCGCAATCATCTTTAGCGCCGCGTTCTTAGCGCCACTAACCTTGATAACACCTGAAAGCTTTTGCGTTTGTTTTATTTGTAGTTTCATATATATACTATATAACTTATAAGAGACAATCTCAAAGTTCAAATGTTAAATGTCACCTGCCTCGTGTCGACTTGCGCCTTGCGAGTCGAGGCGGGAAACCATATGTATTTATGTAAAAGCCTTACTGTTCGAGAATGTAATCATTCGAGAACTATTGCGGTTTTTAGTTCTCATGGTTACATTCGAACAATAACTTATAAGCTTTAATATACAAAGATTTGGCTTTGAGATTTAGCATCTAACATTTGAGTTATCTTCGCATCATTATTTTTAAATTTTAAATTATTTTTTATTATGCTTTTCTCGCAATATTGTATTATAATAGAAACAATATGAATAATAAAGTAAAAAAAGCATTGTCGCTAGCGGCAAAAATTTTATTGGTTTTTATATTTCTGTTCGTTGCTGTTCTTACAATTCTATCTGCCGCCGGATATAAAATCGAGCTTGCCAGCAAAGAGGTTGTGCTCACCTCAATGATTGCGGTCAAAGCGACTCCAAGAAACGCTACGCTTTTTATTGATGGAGTACAAAAAGACAGTCTTTATACCGCATCGTGGCGTGTTGGCGGACTTACGCCCGGCAAATATAAAATTAGAGTTGAAGCGCTTGGTTACCACACCTGGGAGCAGGATGTTGAAATCGAAGCGGGGGAGACATCAATTAACGAGGATGTGACGCTGTTTCTGGTGGAGCCCACTATCGAGGAATTATCGGCGGACACCTCCGGCGGAGTTGTATCAAAATTAAATAATGCCACAAAAAATGAAGATATTGTTGTCAGTAAAGACAACGAGATTTTTTATAACGGGATTCTCGTGACTCGTCTTTTAAAGCCAATAAACAATGTTCAGATCTACCCTGATGAGATGCATGTGTCTTATATTTCCGAGGGCAAACTTCATATTGTCGATATCGATGGCAGTAACGACATTGTACTTATCAGTATGCCCGATGATGCACCATATTTATTCCTAAACGGCGGAACTCAAGTGGTTTATCAGACAGATGACAAAATCCAAAAAGCCACTATTAGATAGTAGAAAGTTCAAGGTAGAAAGTACTCATCAGAAACGACGCCAATATCCTAAGGGCTATCATTCCGAAAGATTGTTTAGTTGCCTAAATATAAGTGGTGGATCAGCTCAGCTGACCTCAACCACGCTTAGCGTGGTGGACCGTGGGAGATTCGAACTCCCGACCTCTACAATGCGAATGTAGCGCTCTACCAACTGAGCTAACGGCCCCTAATAAAACCATCTTTAATAATATTTTCAATAAAATCTCTTCTCTTCCACTTTTTTAATCTAAATTCTATCTTTCTAGCGACGGATGTATTGGAAAATTCTTGGTTAAACTCTAATTTATATGGTCGTTTATATTTTGTTGCTTTAACGTTGCCAGAATTATGTTGCTTTAATCTGCGACCCACGTCATTCGCACATCCAACATAGAATGTATCATTTTTTAGACTTCTCAAAATATAAACACTGCATTTTTTCATATTAACCAACTGTCCCGACGTTCCGACGTTAGTCGGAAGTGCGGGATTCCGACCGAAGCGTCGGAAAGCTAACGGCCCGTTTATAACAGCTTTTGGAGCTGAAAAACGTTTTGATCATTGTCATTGCGAGGCACTCCGAAGTAATCTCGTATCTAATACTGATGGGATTTCTCCTCGGCATACTCGTCGAAATGACAATCTATAATGATTTTCTCACCAATTTGGATAAAACTCTTTACATGCTATCGCTTTTCAGGTAATATAATAACTTAAAACCTATTAAGTATCAATAACATATGCAATTTAGTCATATCACGAAAGTTAATAGGGAGGAACTCATTGGCCAAGCGGTCCGTTCAATTAAGTTTGGGCGACTCGTGATAGCGCGCGCCGACACATCTTATGCAATTCTGGGACTTCCTCATTCTAAAAGAGCTACCGAGGAATTAAGACGTATTAAAAATGGTCGTGGTAGCAAGATGTATTCAGAATTTCTGCCAGCTAAAAAAGATGTCATCAGTCTAACTCCTGACGAACACAAGGATCTTGCTAAAAAACTAGTACCCGGCGAAGTGACATTGGTAGTTGATAAAAGAAAACCGGCTATTCGCTTCATTAAACAAAAAACTATTAATGAAATATCTAAAAAAATAGCAGAGCCATTGACTGCAACATCGGCTAACCCGTCGGATCAGCCACCAGCCAGAACCGAATCCGACCTTCGCAAATATTTCGACAAAAACAGAGTCCTAGTACTTTTTGAGGGCGATATTCCCGTCAAGTTGCCATCGACAATAATCGACCTAACTCAACCTAAACCCAAAATTCTTCGCCACGGCTCTGTAACATTGAACTAAACCATAAAATGAAGTAGGATATATCTAGACTGCTTATTAGATATGTCATTATGGGCGAGTGGCGGAACCCCACTACGTTTATATTAATAAATTACGAGGGGCAGGCTGGTATCAATAGCTTATCTTGCTGTGATTAAGGTATGCCGATGTGGCGGAACTGGCAGACGCGCTGGACTCAAAATCCAGTCCGGTTCACCCCGGGTGTGGGTTCGACTCCCACCATCGGCACCAGTAATCTGGTGATGGTTGGGTGAGAACCCACTGATGACAACGATGTTGACAATATCTAGCATCAGGAAAATATAGCATATTGAAGACTATTGATATCCTATAAATGATTGAGACGGCGCTTGCGCCTTCGACTCCCACCATCGGCACCAGTATACGCGTCCCGCCAAGCGGGATGGGCGCAAGCCCTTGAGGGTTCGACCCCCTCCTTGCCCACCACACCAGGCGTGATAAAGACAATTGATTTGACCCAATAAACCGTCAAATATTTTTATACTGATTATTGATATTTTGATATAATGTAATCACATAACCCAAGGAGGGTCGTGAAGATTAAGAGTGTTCTAGGTAGAGAAATTTTGGATTCAAGGGGCGAGCCGACTGTTGAGGTCGAGCTGGTTTTGGATAGTGACGCAAAGTTTTTAGCAGCTGTTCCCAGTGGAAAATCAACAGGCAAATTTGAAGCTCTAGAATTGCGTGATGGTGATGGTTCTCGCTATGGCGGTAAAGGAGTTCTTAAAGCAGTCGATAATATCAATAAGAAAATACTTCCGGAAATAATCGGCAAGGATCCATCGCACCAATCAGATATTGATAAAACGATGGTAGAACTTGACGGTACAAAAAACAAAGAGAATCTTGGCGCCAATGCCATTCTCGCTGTTTCACTTGCAGTGTGTAAAGCAGGCGCTTTTTCAAATGACCTTCCTTTATATAAGTATATTTCCGAGCTGTCATCAAACCAAAAAAACATCAAGATGCCAATTGCAATGTTTAACGTGATAAACGGTGGACAACACGCCGACAATAACTTAGACGTTCAAGAATTTATGATTGTCCCCACAGAGCCTGGAAGTTTTAAAAAACGCTTAGAGCAGGCATCGGAACATTTTCACAAACTTCGAAAGTTTCTTCAAAACCGTGGTTATTCAACGGCGTTTGGTGATGAGGGTGGATATGCTCCAAACCTAACAAGTGACATCGAAGCAATCGAAGCGATTCGCGACAGTGGCAATTCTAAACTGGCGTTTGATTTTGCCGGCAGTCAGCCACGCGATATCAACTACAGCAAGTTAATTAACGACGGTGATGTTATATCGCTTGAAGACCCCGAAGGAGAGGACGACTGGGAGGACTGGAAAAAAATTACTGACGATTTGGGCCAGAGGACAATGATTGTTGGCGACGACTTATTTGTCACTAACGCAGAAAGATTAAAAAAGGGTATTGAAATGGGTGTTGCAAACGCAATACTTATTAAGCCTAACCAAATTGGTACTGTGTCGGAGACTCTTGATGTTATTAAACTGGCGCAAAAAAATAATTACAAAATTGTCGTGTCGCATCGCTCCGGAGAAACAGAGGACACATTTATCGCCGATTTAGCGGTTGGAGTTGGCGCAAATTATATAAAAACCGGCGCTCCCAACCGCGGCGAAAGAATCTCCAAGTATAATCGATTATTGAGAATAGAAGAAGAAATATACGTTTAATTCTAAATTTCAAATTTTAAATTTAAAATTGTATTAATGAATAAGGTTCTATTAATTATTCTAGATGGGTGGGGGATTGCGCAGCCGTGGGGTGGCAACGCTATCTCGGTTGCCAAAACGCCATATTTTGATTATTTATGGCGGTATTTTCCCCATACGGAACTTGCTGCATCCGGAACCGATGTTGGTCTACCCGGTCATGAAATGGGTAATTCCGAGGTTGGACACTTAAATATTGGCTCCGGAAAAATAGTCAAGCAAGACATTCTCAACGTCAATGAAGCAATTAAATCAGGAGAAATCAACACGAATAAAATTCTTGTTCAAGCGATGGAAAGAGTTAAGGGCACAACTGGCAATCTGCACCTAATGGGTCTTCTTAGCGACGGTGGGGTACACGCCCACACCCTCCACGCCATTGCCCTTCTTCAACTGGCAAATAAACTTGGTGTTAAGAATGTATATTTTCATATTTTTACCGATGGACGTGATACATCGCCAATGAACGCTCAACTTTATATTAGCCATCTGCAAAAAGAAATTAATAAGTTGAAAACTGGTGCCGTTTCCACAGTTTCCGGTCGATATTGGGCAATGGACAGAAACAGCAAGTGGCAGAGGATAAATACCGTTTACAGGGCAATGACTGAAGGAATCGGTCAAACCGCCAATAGCGCCCTTGGTGCTGTATCTGCTGCTTATGGAAGAGGCGAGACAGATGAGTTTATCAAGCCTACAATTGTTTTAAATAACGGTCAAAAACCGCCGGTAGTGAAGGACGGAGATTCGATAATATTTTGGAACTTCCGCTCCGACCGCGCCAGACAGTTGTCCCAAGCGTTTCTGAAACCGGAGATCGAAGGTTACAAGAGACAAAAAGTCTTAAAGAACCTATATTTTGTGACATTGATACCATACGGCTACGAAAAAGAAATTGGAATCAAGCCGTTTACCGCATTTGTTCCTGATAAAATCAATGTTACGCTGGCATCGATGCTTGCAAATAATAAATTATCACAATTTCACATCGCTGAAACAGAAAAATATCCGCATGTCACATATTTTTTAAATGGGACCGTTGAACAACCTTATCCGCTTGAAGACAGAATGATAATCCCTTCGCCGAAGGTTGCAACATATGACCAAATGCCCGAGATGTCAGCACCGTTGGTATCTAAGGGGATTATTGATGCTATAAGCAGTAAAAAATACAACGTCATTATAGCCAACTATGCCAACGCCGACATGGTTGGTCATACCGGCAATTTTAATGCTATAGTTAGAGCTTGCGAGGTGGTTGATATTCAATTGCGCAACGTCGTTGAAGTCGCAAGAAAAAACGGAGTCCATACTTTCGTTACGGCTGACCACGGAAATGCCGAAGAAGTAATAAGCCCTATTGAAAATACGCCATCTACCGAGCATACAAAAAATAAAGTACCGTTTATCGCAGTGCCTCCAGATGGTGATTCATGCAGATACATGTTAAGGACAGCAGGACGATTGAGCGATATTTCTCATACTGTTCTCTCGATACTTGGTATCGAAAAGCCAAAAGAAATTAAAGGCAGCAACCTGGGGAATCCCTCCCCAGAGCAGAGTCGCATCCA
>CAZPNA010000033.1:0-4054 GCA_964588135.1 uncultured Candidatus Saccharibacteria bacterium
TGACATCCAGAACCATATAATTCGATTTTCATTTTATGCCTCCTTATTCATTTATTTTATTAATAATTTTTTTCAAAGCTTGTTTATCCAATGAATAGTAATTTTTCTTACCGCATCTGCAATTTTCGATGATTTTTAGTTTTTTTAATACCGATAGGTGATGCGATACCAGATTTTGATATTTACCAATTTTTTTTTCAATTTCACAAACACAAAGAGATTTCTTTGATAATAGTTTAACAATATCGAGTCTGTTCTGTTCTGCCAACGATTTAAACATATCAATCATAATTGATATGTTATCAAATAGATATAATTATGCAAGAAAAATTGATACGATACAATAAATTTCACAAGCTCATAATAAGACTACAAGAAAGGGTTAGTATGAAACTAAAATTACATAACATTTTGATTGCATTATTTGCGCTTTCGGGTGTAGGGGTGGTAGTTGTCGCAACCAATTGGCTTGTGGCGTTAACCGAGATGGGGTTTCCGGTTGCCATAAGTGTGATATTTGGAAATTTAATGGCCATTGACGCCCTATTTTATTTTCTTGTCGCTTGGGGACTCTATAAAAAAACAAAATGGGCGTTTACCATGGGTTTGATACTGGTTTCAATAAATATTTTAGCACTGATTTTCGATGATTTCGGCATTATCGACGCTCTCGCCGCATTTTTTACTCTTCTGCTTGGAATCTTATTATTGATTGATAAAAAAGGTATCATCAAAAACCGATAAATAAACAAGTGAAACCCTCGCGGTGAGCGAGGGTTTGCGAGAGGTGAAAGAGGGCTGGTACTACGGTATTCTTGAGCACGGGCAGGGTGATCGCTTGGTTTTCTCTTGACAATAAACATAAGAGCGCCAGTTCACGCACCGCTCCAAGGTCGCCAGCTGCTCTTGGCACCTCAAGATAATGTCTCGGGGACAAATCGCTAGGTCGCAGGCCGATACCCTTCCATGCGTGTAATCGATGACAAGATTGAGTAGGTCACGCCTGTCACCCGACCAACCGACTCTACGCCCCACCTCCAAAACTAGCTTTCGGGCTTGCGTTGCGGCGTTTCGTTGCATACAGGACTCATGCCCGATCAAAGCGCGAGAAAGCGACAAGTCAGGGTCGTACGTCGCTACGTATCCACAGGCTTCCCTGACAGCTCTCTCGTACTCTTCTCGAGAACTGTACACTTCCTGCCACAGAGCACCATCTTGTACTATCATGCCACCACACCTTCCCGTAGATGATTGCTAGCGCAACATAAGTACAACAATTAAAAAATTAATTGTCAATAAAATTTGCCACTTTTCAAATCCTTTATTTTTAAGTGCATTTCCCGAAATCAACACGAGAAAAATACTTCTTTACTTTTGGTGGTATAATTAAAATATGAAAAAGCTTTACTATTGGTTGCCCAGAGTACTTGCGATTTTGTATATCATATTTATTAGCTTGTTCGCGCTTGATGTGTTTGGCGAACCGCAGTGGTTTTTGGCATTGCTCATACACCTGATACCGAGCTTCATTTTTATTATATTGACAGCCGTTGCATGGAAATATGAAAAAATCGGCGGATGCTTTTTTCTTCTAGCAGGACTTTTGATGTTTATTTTCACCAATTTTGAGTCGATGATAATCTCCGTTCCAATTATTATCATCGGCGCCCTTTTTATTATCGCCGGCCACCAGAAAAGAAAAAAGTAATATTTTTTGGTAGAATATTATTAAATAAATAATATGCACAAAATAATATTGTTCGAAGATGCAGCCACCGAGAACTAACAACCATTTCGGATGGTATCAAAACGGAAAATAGTTCTCACCCGTATACGGGTTCGAACGATAGGATATGCGGTAGCTTCTTCACTTGAGTCCGAATAATAAACAACGAGATAATATAAATAAAAACAAAAATAAGGAGGAATGTGGCAAAGAAGAAGAAAGTCATCAAAAAGAAAGCAATGCGAACCAGAAAGCCCAGTTATAAAATGGTAACTTGGCTAGGGATAATTATCGTTCTAGTTGTCGCCGTGGCAATCGCTATTCAATATAGCAATAAAAACGTCTATAAATTTACTTGCTCTGACGGTAAGTCAATAACAGCCAAATTCAACACCGGTAAAAACGGTTCTGTGGATTTAACTCTTAGCGATGGGCGCAAGATCAACCTTGACGTTACCGCTTCCGCTGGTGGCGCGCGCTACGCCAACAATGATGAAAGTATTGTCTTCTGGAACACCGGCAACACCGCGACATTAGATGAGGGCAACCAAACAACATACGATAATTGCATCACTCTCTCCAACCAATAAAATCGATGAAAAAAACGTTAATAGCATCGCTGGCTTTAGCAAGTTCGGTGGTGATTGTTGCAGGTTGCTTGACCGGATGTTCATCAAGTGGCTCACAAAACCAAATGGTTGGCAACGATAGAGATGAACACGGTTGTATCGCCTCCGCCGGTTATTCTTGGTGCGAGGCAAAACAGCAATGTATTCGCGAATGGGAAGAACCTTGCGAATAACAACAATTGATGGATAATTACATTTAATGGAAGATCTGCTTGTTAAATTATTACCACTGATGATTGGCTCGGCTATCAGCCCGGGTGTTTTTGCGTTGGCAATAGCTACCGCCGGCAGTAAAAATCATCCGTATCGCAAAACGGTGGCGTATTTTTTCGGCGCACTTATTGTCGCACTTTCTTTCTGCGTCCTAGCTTGGTTTTCGGGAGATGATGATGCCTGGTCTGCCACATCGTACTCTACGGTTATGAAATGGATTGATATCATTATTGGTCTGGTTTTGCTGTTTTTTGGTGTTAAAAGCTTATTGCCAAAGAAAGAAAAAAATGACGGTAAGTCATCATCGCTGAAAAAAATAATAAGTAAGATGAGCGACAAGCCAACTTTTTTTGCATGGGCAGTGGTTGGCTTTTTGTTTGTGCTGACTAATCTTGATAACGGGCTGATATATTTTGGCGCCCTGCGCGAAATTGCTCGCTCCAGCTTGTCCGATACGGCAAAAATACTTCCATCGATAATTGCGATGCTATTCTTCTTATCCCCGATAATAATACCCTTAATATTCTTGATATTATTTCCCAAATCAATGCAAAAAATACTCGACCCCGTTATCGCTTTTCTCAACCGCTACGCTCGCTATATTATCGCCATATTATTGATTGTATTCGGCGCCTATCTTCTCTGGCACGGCTTTTCTTAGGTAGTGGGTGGTGACTAGTGATAAGCGGTTAGGTGTTAGATTTGATTAGCGATTTATATTGTATCAAGCTAACACGCGAAAACACGCAAAAGTGTCTCGAAATATTCACTCTAAATTAATCCTTCTTTCGCGCGAAACATTAGCGTAACTTTCGAGTGTTTTAGAGTGTAAGCAATTCTTCATTCTTAATTTTACATTTTACATTATTTAATTGTCTTTTCTTGTGTTATAATAAAATCAGCAGGAGGAGGGGGATGAATACTAATACTAAAAAAATACTTGCAATTATTTTCTGGATAGCCTTATGTCTGGCGGTTGGTGGACTGTCCAGCGTTTTTACGTCTTCTCAAATCGACACTTGGTACTATCTTTTAAACAAGCCTATTTTCAACCCGCCAAACTGGCTGTTTGCACCGGTATGGACGGTTCTTTATATTCTCATGGGTATTTCGGCGTTTTTAGTGTGCGCCAGTGGCTGCACAAAAGATAACGTAAAAAAGGCGACATCTTTATTTTTATTCCAATTAACACTCAACTTTATTTGGTCATTTGTCTTTTTTGAAATGCATGATTTATGGTTTGCATTTGCCGAAATAATCGCTCTAGTACTCGCTATTATTTGGACAATTTTGTTTTTTTACAAACTCTCAAAACCGGCCGCCTACTTACTAATCCCCTATCTTACATGGGTCGTTTTCGCATCTATTCTAAATTTATCCATTGCGATACTAAACTAGCCTAGAGACCACTCTAGCACCCATCACATTTGTCATTTCGACGAGTATGCCGAGGAAAAATCCCACCACTAACAGGTAGGAGATTTCT
>CAZPNA010000033.1:4064-6927 GCA_964588135.1 uncultured Candidatus Saccharibacteria bacterium
CAATATTAAACTAATCTAGCAACACAACAATATTTAGCTTATACTTATTCTCTTATAAGTGTTTTTTTGTATTTATGAAAATTTTTAAAAACATTAGCCAGATGGCGCGCAATATCCAATATTCCGCCCGCTACGCTGGTTGGCGATATGCCTTCAATTTTTTGATGATTGATGATATCTCGAGAAACTCTTCTCTGCTAAACTGTGACAATATTGTCGTCATCGCTCCCCACCCCGATGATGAAGTTATCGGCTGTGGTGGTGCTATCGCCAGCGCCTGCAAAAACGGGTCGAAAGTTGGAGTCGTATATATCACCAACGGGTCGCATGGTACCGCTTCCGGCAGGGTTGATGAGAAACTTATCGATATCAGAAAAAAAGAAGCATTGGCAGGACTTCGCGAGCTTGGCGATATTCACACCAAATTTTTAGGGTACAGCGATGGCAACTTTCGCGCCAGTAGATGGGTAGCGCTCGAGGTGATAGAATTGATCAAATCGTTTAGCACCAACCAAAAAGTAGTTCTTTTTTCACCATGGGCATTTGATGATAACTGCGACCACATGGAAGTCGCCAAACTTACAAAAATGATAGTCGATATCGGTGGCGGCAAATTTATTCGCGAAATTTGGCAATACGAAGTTTGGTCACCACTGGTTCCAAATATGATCTTACCTCTGGGTAAATTTGCCGCCACCAAAGAGCGAGCGATAGGTAAACACAAAAGCCAGCTTACAAAAATCAATTACAAAAAAGCGATATTTGGGTTAAACGCATACAGAGGCGCCATCAATTATTGCAATGGCCCAGCCGAAGCCTTCTGCGTCCTATCACCCAGAAAATACAAGAAGATAATTAAATAATTTACAATGTACAATGAAAAATGAAGAATTGCTTACGCTCTAAAACACCCGAAAGTTACGCTAATGCTTCACGCGAAAGAATAAGGATTAATTTAGAGTGAATATTTCGAGACACTTTTGCGTGTTTTAGCGTGTTAGATTGATACAATATAGATCGCTAATCTATATCTAACCACTAATCACGAAGAAAGGGATCCCTCCACTCCGGTCGGGATGACATCTCTCACTAATCTCTACCCAACAAATCTTCTTCTATTAATCGCTTTGTCATAAACAATTTCGATTCTTCGAGTAACATCAACCGGATTATATTTGATCAGCACGCTTTTGCGCGCATTCTCCCCCAGCTTCTCGCGCAACCCCGCATCAAGCAATATTTTTTCAATCGCTTTTGATAAGATTTTTACTTTTCCATAAGGGACAACTATGCCATTTTTGCCATTTTCAACAATCTCCGGCAGAGCGCCGCGGTCAGTTACAATAATCGGAATACGCAATGCCATTGCTTCCAGCGCCGCCATCCCAAACGATTCAGAACGGGAATTTTGAACGTAAAGCGAAAAATGACGCATATTTTCTCTGACATCATCCACGCCAGATATAAGGGATATTTCTCTACTCATTTTATATTTTTTAATATGTTTTTTTATGGGTTTTTCAAGAGGACCGGAACCAATTATCTGCAAGCGGTAATTTAATTTTTTGTTTCTAGCCTTAATTCTCGCCATCGCCTCGATTAGATAAAAATATCCTTTTTGGATGTTGAGTGAACCGACCGAGCCAACAACAAGCGGTAACTCGGGTGGTTTTTCATATTTTCTAGCAGAGGTAAAATGCGGGTCGAGCATATTCGGGATGACAAATATTTTTCCCGAGGGGGTTATCTTTTCTTTGACAAGGAATTTTTTAACGATGTTTGATACGGCGATTGTATAATCGGTATGTTTGTCGAGATATTTCAGTCCATAAAGTTGAAACTGTTCCCAGACCGGATTTGATAGGTGAAAATCGGGTGTCCAAAGATGCTCGGTATAAACAACGGCAACCGATTTTAATTTTCTTGTCGCAAGGCGTCCGAGCCAGCCTCCTTTGGTTCCGTGGCAATGAACCACATCGGGGTTGATTTTTTCAATTATTTCCCTAATCTTGTGGTCCGCCTTTCGATCTAGAGGAGAACCCATTTTGACCACTTCTGACTTGATTCCCCTTTTTTTAAGTTCGCGAATTATTTTCCCGGGCGGAGCGATAACAACAACTTCATGACCGCGCCTTTGCAACTCGGTCCCTAGCAATATAACATGGCGCGGCGCTCCTGTTGCCGAACTATCTCCCACCACTTGAACAATATTATATTTACGACCTTCCATTGAGTAAATCCCGTGCCGTTTCGATTCTTCTAAGTGATTCTTCTTTGCCTAATATTTGGAGCATTTCTTCCGGTTTTGGCGATGCTTTTTCACCCGTTAGCGCGTAGCGCACCGGCCAAAATACATCACCATTTTGAAGCCCAGTTTTTTCAACAATTTTTTCAAGTAATAATTTCAAATCCTTTTGTGTCCAAGAGCCAAGTGATAGGTTTTTTAGCATATCGCCAGCAGTCGTGATTCCACAAAGAGTTGATTCTTGGGTTGATTTTTTAAAGATTAAATCATCGAAAACAAGTTTTGGCGGGACAAGAAAGTAATCAATGTTTTGCGCAAGATCCAGAGTTGTTTGCGCCCTTTCAACAACAACCGCGACCACTCTTTCCAGATATTCGTTTGATATTTTCGATAAATCGTACTCTTTTTCCCAAAGTGGTTTAGCTATTTCGACTAACTCTTTTGCTGATAATTTACGCAGATAATGAGCGTTAAAATGGTTTAATTTATCCCTGTCAAAAACCGCATTGCTTTTTTGAACATTTTTTATTTCGAATCGTTCAACCAATTCGACTAGTGAAAAAAATTCTTCGTCGGTTTTCGGGTTCCAGCCAAGAAGCGCTAAAAAATTTACCATTG
>CAZPNA010000034.1:0-6487 GCA_964588135.1 uncultured Candidatus Saccharibacteria bacterium
TATTGTGTCATTGCTACAGCACTCCCCTCCATTTGGTTAATATTGATAAGTTACTATTTAAATGACTTCTTACTGTTCGAACGCTGTTTCTTACTGTTCGAGGGTACTCGTGAGAACTATTTACATCTGTGATTACTGATGGTTAGTAGTTCTCGGATTACCTCGAACGATACTGTTCGAACGTACCCGTGAGAACTATTATCATTGTATCAGATTATGGCGGTTGTTAGTTCTCGGATTACCTCGAACGATAACTCGAACAATATTATTATACCACACAAATTTAATTTTTAATTTCAAATTTCAAATTTTGAAACAAACAAGTTGTTCCACCTCCCCCTTGCCCCTCCTCGATAAATAGTAGAAGGTAGAAAGTATAAAGTAGAAGGTTGGATTCCAATTCTCCCGACCCCTCCTCCGTCAGGAGGGGAATATTTTTCATTCTTAATTGTACATTGTACATTACTTAATTATCTTTCATTCCACTACCGGTTCTTTTATAAACGAGAGTTTTTCGGTGAAATTACCAAGCAATGGGAAAAAGCTGTTGGCGAACCCCTGGACATCAAGAATCTGGTCAGCGGCGCCGTACCAAACAGGCAGATGAAAATCGACTTTGGAAAATCGCCCCGCCCACTCCAGCTCAACATCAAGAGCAATGGCATACGGCAAGTATTTTTCAAATTCATTATCAATTTGCGCATCTTCCAGGTTAACAGAACGTCCAAGCGTCAAATAATTTCTAAAAGCGAGCCACTTGATAAGCTCTTCTCGCCCTTTGTTACTACGCGTAGAAATCCGCGTTGCAAAAAATATCGTCAGCAACGAAATAGCAATCATCGTCGCCCAAAAAAACAATGTGAATTTGGGGTCAGGTGACATTATGATGCTATACATAAATCCGCCACAGCCAAGAAGGAACATCACAATACCGACAATTCTGTTGCGCCAATGGGTTGCCGCCGGATTGCGCGCAAAAAAGCCGAGAGCTGAAACATCAAAATAAAGCTGTTTGTAGATTTTCGCCACCCTCCGGCTGAAAAGATCCCGCCCGATACGCTCTTTGATTTCACTGGCAGTATTAAGCGTTTTTTTACCACCAAATAATTCCGTAATCAGCGTCTGCTCGAATGGTCGCAACATCGACCACGCTGCATCGCGAATATTTTTTTTATAAACCATAAGTTCGCCATCCCTATCCTCCACCCCCAAAAAACCTCTGTTTGACAAATCTACAATCATCGCCAGCAATTCTTTAGAGCGAATTCTGCCGTGAGTCAGTACACCAACTATTGCCGGCGACAGGTTATCGGGCAGGCTATTGACGATATGTGTCGGTGGGTGGCTCAAACTCTCACCGGTCGTTCGCAAATAGATGGTCAGCATAATAATTAAGCTGATTAGCGGTAGTCCGATACTTAAAACCAGCCAAATATTGCCGGGTACGCTTTGAACCGCTCTTTCGACTTCTTCGGCTCCGCCGAGCGACAAATAACCCTTTGGAAAATTGATTAAGACTGTGACATTGGCGGTTGTGGCTACATCTTCGGCGCCAAAAAGAATTGTCTTATTGCCGGAAAATACGCTGTCGGAGGTTTCACCAACGCCATGAGCCGTTATCAACCGGCGTTGGGTTAGAGGTATTTCTTCCGGGTTAATACTTGTCGGCAAATTCACGGTGATATTCAAAGAATCGTAATAGCTCTCCGGCGTTTTTTGCGCGCCGTTAAAAACAACATAACGCAGTTCATCGTATTCACCCGAAGGAGTAACTTCTTCCGTTGATAGTTTTCCATCAACCATAAGCGAGCCGTTTTCCGCCACGTCGATAACCATATTAAATGTGTTGCTTTTGGCAGATGGAGTCGTCGATACCGGTTCATCGGCGGAAATAGTTAGGTTATCAACAATGGCCGCCAACCTCTGGACAGGGTGGACGTAAAAACCCAAAGTGAAAAGACCTACGCCGATAAATAGGAAAAAAAAGAACTTATTCCATAGGAATTTAGTTCCTCGCAACACCTCGCTCCAAATTCCATGATGATTCTTCATAATTATCTCAAAATGCAAATCTCAAAAGTCAAAATATTGGAGTGGCTATGCCACGATTTATTGTTCGAGGTACTCCGAGAACTATTATAGTTGATATTATCTACACGGCTAATAGTTCTCACGATTACGTTCGAACAATAAATTTTAAATTTTACGTTGTAATTTTGCTTGCCGTCCGTAGCCCCACTGGGGGCATAGGATGGAGGTTTGGACTTTGAGGTTTGAGGTTATTGATTTACTTTATCCTTATCAACTCTCCTTGTTTTTTATGCAAATTTATCAAATTATAAACAAGGATTTCCAACCCCGCTTCTGGTTCTATTTTACCACTCTTGATAGCTTCATCAATTTTCGCAATTTCATTGTAGATGGTTTTAAGCTTATCCCAATCTGTATTGCGCGCCAGTGGCGTTAATTTTGACGCCACAAACGGGTGAATTTTACACTCCTTGGCAATTTCATAAGGGTTGATGTTATCGTCAAGCGCTGATTTGATAACCACCAATTGCCGGTATTGAAACACTATTGCGCCAAGAACACGCAAAGGCGCTTCACCCTGACTCCAGAGGTCGGCGATATGGTGCAGAGCAATGTTGACGTTACCACGCGCGATGGCATCGAGAAGTTTAAAACTGTCGCCATGCGACTTTCTTGACACGAAAAGGTTGATGTCGTTATTGTCGATAGGGAGTGATCGGTGCGCCGACCACGCCTCTAATTGGTCGAGAACATTTGTAAGTTGCCAACTGTCGCCTTCGGTTTCAGTAATGAGCAATGTCCGGGCGCTCGGAGTTATTTTAATATTGCGCGAAGCGATAATGCCCGACGCAAATTTATTCCATACACTTCCAGCTAGCTTTAATACTTCCTCCGAGCGCGCATTCTTTTTAAGCCATTTATACAACTTGCCTCGTTTATCCGGAGTTTTATTTTCGACAACAACTACCGTAACACTATCATTCGTCATTGCGAGGGATGAAGCAATCTCACTATTGTTCGAATCTGTAATCAGATGAGAACTATTACGGTTCTTAGTTCTCGACTCACTAGAGTCTCGAACAATTATATCTAATAGTTTAATAACACCGTCCACGTCCACATCCTTACTTGCCAACAGATTCTTCACGATAACCAATCTTTCACCACCAAAAAACCCAATGGCGGTTAGTTCATTTTCAAAACGGTTAATATCCCAGTTTTCCGAAGCGTCGATTTGCGATACTCCAAAATTTCCGGTGTTTGCGCCACTCTTGATTTCTTGCAACCGTTTTTGCAACCTATAACTATCATCCCCAAATAAAAAATAAATGGTCATATTTTAATGTTAGATGTTAGATGTTAAATGTCAAAGCCAAATGTAATTATGCCAAATCTTTACTGTTCGAATCTGTAATCAGGTGAGAACGATTATGGTTTTTAGTTCCCTGCCCGAAATGCCTATCATGGCAGGCGGGTCGGGAGTACCCTCGAACAGTATTAAAATATCGTTCGAAGTGTAACCACTGAGAACTATAAACCAATAGTAGTTCTCGCTCGAGTACGAGCTCGAACAATAATAGTTATTAACTATGAGTAATGAGTTATGAGTTAGAACAATGCGGTTTGGTCACCGCCCCTGCGGTGGCTTTCCGGCAGTTGTTTGATGATAGAGCGCATTCCGGTTTTTTCAAAAAATTCAACAGCACGGTTGCGGTCAAAATCATGAATTTTCGTATCCGACAATTTAAAATTCAAACCGACATCGGTTTTTATCGTCGCCAAGTCCCTGCTTAAAAACGCCAAGTCCTTATTATCCTCAAGTTTCTTTTTGACTGACCGCGATTCAACTTTACTCAAGTTTTGATAGATGCCATCTAAACTGCCAAAGTTTTTGATGAGTGTTACCGCCGTTTTAGGACCGATGCCGGCAACTCCCGGAATGTTGTCCGACGGATCGCCAGAGAGCGCTTTATAATCGATGATTTTTTCCGGTGGCAAACCAACCTTGCCTTCCACTGCCGTGCGGTCATAAACTTGCGGTGGCTGAATTCCTCTTTGGGGCATCGCCACTTTCACTTGGCCATTAACCAGTTGCAGAGTGTCGCCATCGCCGGTGAGGATAATGACCTGCGCATCTTTGTACTCTTTGGGTATTCTTTTTGATAGCGTGCCGATAATATCATCGGCTTCATATCCTTCAATACCAAAATGGGGAATTTCCAACGCATCGCACATTTTATGAACTACCGGAATTTGATCGTAAAGTTCCTGTGGCGCTTTGACCCGTTTTGCTTTATATTCTTTGAACAGGTCATCGCGAAAAGTTTTGCCCCTCACATCAAACGCAACTGCAATGTTTTTCGGCTCAAATTGTTTGATGGATGCAAATAAAATGCGCGCAAAGCCAAAAACATCATTGGTAGGGTTGCCTTTGGGGTCGGTGAGAGTTGGTGGCAGGGCGTGAAACGCACGGTGGATGATAGCATTGCCATCAACCAGTAAAAATGTAGATGGAGGGTTGGACATAAGATTATGTTAAATGTTAGATGTCAAATGTTAGAACCAAATGTATTTACATCAAAGCTAATCTTTTACTGTTCGAACGCCTGCCTGCCGACGAGGCAGGTATCCGTGAGAACTATTATGGTTAGTAGTTCTCGGCGATTACACCTCGAACGATAAGATTTTAAATTTAAGGCTGTGGTTTTGACATTTAACATTTGAGATTTGAGATATATCACTATTCTATTATACTCTCGTTATTTAGCAAATTTGCATTTTATTTTTTATGGCGGTATTTTTATTGTAGCAATCATCTACGTCTTGCATACAAAGGAGGTTGTCGCAATGTCGTACGGCACAAGTAACGGATACACACCACCTCCGAGAGGTATCGTTGGGTTTCAAAGATTTGCCGTTCCGGATGGTAACATTATCGGACGGCGTATCCGTAGAAACAGCGAAAGTGATGAGTGCGACAGCGAAGAAGAAAATAGCAGTGACTTTCTCGAAAAAGGTCAACCTCGGTTGCCATTCAACGGCGACTAGTTCTTGCGGAGGGCATATCACGACGCCCTCCGCTCTTTTTTTTATTGTTCGAGCCTGTAATCAGGCGAGAACTATTACCATTTATAGTTCTCACGCGAGTAGCGTTCGAACAATATCGTTCGAGGAGTAACCAACGAGAACTAACAACCGTAAAGATAGCACCAATATCTTAATAGTTCTCGGGCATTAGCCCTCGAACAATAATGTGCGAAGCACTCCATTATTTTGATTTTTGAGATTATTTCTGTGCTCTCTTCCTTAGCATCGCTTCAACCACATCGCGGTCGCTCCATGGCACCTTTTGATCACCAATAACTTTATAACTTTGGTCGCCCATTCCGGTAATAAGCACCACATCACCACTACCGGCTTGCGAAATGGCTTTGTCGATAGCATCCATTCTATTGGGTACAACAAAAAACGTTTCGCCAATTTTTTTCGGCCTCTGCTTGGTTGCCCCTTTGGGCACACCCGCCGCCACCGCCTCAATAATTTTTCGCGGGTTTTCGCTATAGGGTTCTTCGTCGGTGATGTAAACCACATCAGCCAACCGGCCTCCGATAGAACCCAATATCGGCCTCTTGGTTTTATCTCTGTCACCCGTCGCTCCATACACCGCAATCAGCTTGCCCCGCACCGCCGGTCTTATGGTTTCAAGAACTTTTTGCAGAGCATCAGGCGTGTGAGCGTAATCGATAATTACCGTGAAATTATGCCGCCCTTTGGCTTCCGGCACAGTCACCCGCTCCATTCTCCCCGGCACCTGCGCCACCGCCTCCAGCCCCTCTTTTATTTTGCCGATGGGAATATCAAGCCCCACCGCCAGCGCCGTGGCGCATAGCGCGTTGGAGACATTAAATTTGCCCGGCAATTTGAGGTCAACTGCCAATTGTCCGGAGCGTGTCACCAGCGTAAACAATGTCCCGCTAGGTTCGGTCAGAACTTTGCGCGCGGTTACATCAACATCTTTATGTTCTGTAGCGTAAACCACTTTTTTACCAACCGCCACTTCATCAAATTCCTTGTAAGCGTCATCGTCCATATTAAGAACGCTGATGCGGTGTGGCATTTCAAACAATTTTTTCTTGGTTGATACATAGTTGGCGAAAGTTTTATGGTAATCCAAATGGTCGTGGGTAACGTTGGTGATGCCGACTGCTTCAAAATTGATGCCCCAAATTCGGCGCTGGTCGATGGCGTGGCTTGTCGTTTCTAAGACGATGTCGGTGCAATTGTGCTGAAGCATCCGTTTGAGATATTTTTGAAGTAGAAATGGGTTAACGGTTGTCATATTTAGGTCGTTGGCAATTTCTTGCGACCCGATAGAAAATCGTACCGTTGTTAGCATCCCAACGTTTTTCCCCGCGGCGCGCAAAATAGAGGCCAGCATAAAACACGTGGTGGTTTT
>CAZPNA010000035.1:0-6481 GCA_964588135.1 uncultured Candidatus Saccharibacteria bacterium
GATATGGGAATTGCGCCGTTCCTCTTGAGTGGTTCTATCGATATGATTATGGCGCAGAGATTGGTGAGAAAGGTGTGTCCAGTTTGTAAAGGATCGGGCACGGCTGATCTCAAATCTCAAAATGCAAAAACATTACCTTCTACTAATTATGCGCCTTGTCCTGTTTGTAGCGGTACGGGCTATAAAGGGCGAATTGCGATTGCGGAAATATTGCAAATAACGCCAAAAATCGAGGAATTGATTAATAAGAAAGCATCGGTGGCGGAATTTGAGCGTGTTGCGCGACAAGAAGGGATGGTGCCGATGTATGAAGATGGTATGGCGAAAGTCCGTGCCGGTATTACAACTGAAGAAGAGGTTTTGAGAGTGGCGGAAGAAGAGAAGAGAGACAATTTAGCAATGTAAAATGTACAGAAATACAATTTAGCAATGTAGAATTTACAATTAAGGATTAAGAATGTAGAATGAAAAATTGATAAATGAAAATAATACTAGATTATTGTTCGAGAGAGTCGTATTCGACGATTCGAGAACTATAAGTGGCAATAGTTCTCACGCAGTAGCGTTCGAACAGTAAAAATATTATCGTTCGAGGGTTACTGCCCGAGAACTATTAACCGCAATAGTTTCCTGTCCGAAATGCCTATTATGGCAGGCAGATCGATGATTACAATTTCGAACAGTAAAACACATAAGAGCCGGTTGGCGAGTACGCCAACCGGCTTATTTCGTAGCTTAATTTATTTGAATGTCGTGGATTTATTTGACCTGATTGATCACAAAATTGTAAATTGCTAGGGAGAGCATAATTATTACAATACCGATTATCGCATTAGTGATTGCTACCCTTCCTTTGCCAGCTTTTTCAGCATCGCCACCTGCGGTCAGGTATAAAATGCCGCCATAAACCAAATATACAACCGCAAGAATACCAACCACAATCAGGATAATATTAACAATATTTCCAATGATGACATAAAGATCATTACCGCTAGTTGATTGAATAATTGGCACTGATTCGATATTACCGATATCACCCACGCTTGTGGTGGCGGCCATTGCACTTTGGGCGTAGAACAGACTGAATGTAGCGCCTGCGCCAATTTGTGTTAATAATTTCTTTGGAGAAAACCTCATTATGCCTCCTAATAATTAGATTTAAATTAATAATATCACAGTTTAAACATATTGTATAACTAAACGCAAATAATTACAAACCGGTCACTGTTTCATATATCGCATAAGATGCTATTACCACTACCATCGCTACTATAGTATATATTATAACACGTTTTCCGGTTTCTGCTTGTTCGCCGTTGGCGCCGGCAGTCATATAAAGAAATCCACCATAAATTAGTGATAAGACCGCGGCGACACCGAAAATAACTCCAACTAAAATGTTATTTGTTAAGTTACTTAAAATAGTTGTCGGCAAATTATCCGAACTAACTTTATCTTGAACTGTGGTCGGGTCGAGTTTATTAGTTAGCTCGCTGACAAACGCCAAATCAAATAACTTGTTTTTCATTTTATTAACCCTTCGTCAATTACGGTAGAATCAGCCCCGAGCAGTCCGATAGCGACATAGCGAACAATCACAAACGCAAGAGCGATAATTATAGCTCCGACTATTGCCCAAACCATGGTGTTTTTGCCTTTGGTGGCTTTTTCTTCGTTGCCGTAAGATGTGATATATAAAATACCGCCGTAAATTCCGTAGGCGATAACCAAGAAAAAGGCGGTCGGTAGAATGTAATTTTGGAGTACGCTGAATATCACCGGTTTGATACTAGTAAAAGTATTCTCCGCGGTAAGTGGAGTATCTTTGTTTAATTGAGTGATGGTGGATTCCTTAATTATTTGTGCTAATTTTTTCATATTATTATATCCCCAAGATATTGCCGGTAACAAAATAAAGTATCGCAAAAATTAGCATTATCAATATTATCCCAATAATAGCATATGTGATGGTTTTTTTTGCAACGGATGCTTTTTGCGGGTCGCCGGCGGCAAAGAGATACTGCCACGAGCCGACAACAAGGGCGATAAAAGCCAGGGCGCCGGCGATGTATAGAACGTAATAGATAATTTGATCGAGAGTTGATGCGTAGGTTTGCTCGTCTGATATACCTTGATATATTTGGTTTTTGTTAGTGCTTGTTTTGTCAATAACTGAAAATTGACTTGGTGAAAAAGCCAGAAGTTTAACGGATGCGATATCGTAAATGTTTTTAAATGTATTCATATTATTTTTTGTGGGGTTGCTGAATCGAGTTCAGCATGACGCGTAATAATCATATTAACTCACTATGGCGTTAACGATCCAGCCGGCGGAAAGAAGAATGATAAGCCCGATAATGGCGCCAAATAAAAATTCCTTAGCAAGAGTTGTTTTTGCTGGGTCGCCTTGGCTGGTGGTGTAAAGAATGCCGGAATAGACAATCATAATTGCCGCCAGTACAACGCCGACCGGCACAATCAAATCCATATAATATTGACTGAACTTGTTTTCAAGTTCTGTAAATTGCGCCAACGCAACCGATGGCAATGCGACGATACAAACCCAAATAATGTTTTTGATGATATTCATAGTAATTGGTGATAAGTGATTGGTGATTAGTGATTAGGGGGTAACAGCCGGTGGTCAGAAGTGATTAGGTAATATTGCTTAATATATTGTTCGAAATTGTAATCAATTGAGAACTATTATGGTTTATAGTTCTCACGATTACGTTCGAACGATAATTCTTCATTCTTAATTCTTCATTATTAATTTTACATTGTACATTGCTTAATTGTCTCTATTCTGTTGTTGGGTTGGCCTGCGCTCCGGTCGCGGTTGATTCCAATCCCATACTCGGCGGTGTTACGCTCTGCAAGAGTGTTGTAAGTAAACCGGCGGCAGTGTTGGTCGCTTCGGTAATTGTTTTGCCACCGACAGCGATGTTATCAGCCCAGTTTCTAAAAATTGTATCGGTTTGGTTGGGGTCGGGACCTTTGTACCACGATTGTGCGACTAACGCTTGGCTGGTAAAAACCGCAAGTCCGGTAGCATCCTCATTGTATTCGCCGGCGCGACTTAAAAGCGCCGGTGGTTTTTTGGTGTTTGATAGATATGAAGATACGTTGTTTGAGGTTGTCGCAAACTCAAGAAAATCCCACGCGTATTCAGATACTTTGGAATTATTTGTGACAGTTTCCACCCAATAATTGGCGTAGGTTGTCGGGTTGTCGCTATCGATTTGCGGCAGGGGAGTAATATTAAAATTAAAATTGATATTGCTTGATTTTAAGGTCGAATAATACGACGAATCATCAATAATCATCGCTAATTTGCCATCCATAAACGCTTGACGCGCGCCAGATGGAAAATCAGTGCTATTCCATGAGTACCATGCATTATCGGATTTGCCAAAGTTGGTATAAAACTCAATGGCGCCTTTGCCCGGGTACGAAGCGCTACCGGTCGAACTCTGTTGCGAGTTTTGAAAATAAGCGCTTTTTAGGTCGTCGGTAACAATCTGCGTGCCGTTTTGCAGGAGAATCGAACTGATAATCCCCGGTGCTTGTTCAATGTTGCTACCCAGTCCCATAGCAATGGCGCTACGACTGATTGTGGTGCCTTGCGCGGTGTTAATATAAGGGACAACCTGAACCAGCTCGGTCCAGTCTTTCGGACCATTGCTAAGAATTTTTTTGATGGCGGTTAGCTCCTCCGGCAATAAATTGTTGGATACTTTATTGGAGGCGGTTACTTCATCCTGAACCTGTTCCATAATAGTTGTGTTTATGTAGAGCGCCAAGGAATCCACCGAAAGAGGTAAGCCATAGACATCACTGTTGATAATAACATCATCGCTGACAACCGGTACAAAAAGCTCTGACACTGCATCTGCGTTAGTTGCCGTCTTGATTGCGTCATCTGTGCTGTAACTGCCGACTGTATTAGCGGGCGCAGGGCGAACTTTTTCGTATTGTGCCGGTAGCCAGTCGTTGCGAACCGACCAGATATCGGGTCCCTTACCGGTTGCCAGAGCGTTAACTGATTGTTCAAGGTATGAATCGGGGTCGGTTTTCCATTGGGGATTATAAACGTAATTAATGGTAACGTTGGGGTGATCTTCTTGATAGGCGGAAATAAGTTCTTGAAAAGATTCTTCGTTGTCGGTAGCGCGCCAAATAGTTAATTCAACCGCATCTTCACTGGTTGTGGTGGTGCTACTGCTACTTTTTTTGCTACAGCCAGAAAGCCCGGTCGCCAGCAAAGCGACAAGGGGGATAACGGCAATTATTTTATAGATGCGACTTACTCTAACCACAACCCTCCTTAAGGAATGTGTTTTATTGGTAAGATGCACTAATCAATTCTTGAATGTAAATCTGACTATCAATAATAAAGTAAACGAGACTATCCTCAAAATCAGCCACTATTTCTTTAATGTCTTTTGCAGAAAGTGCCTCATCTAAAAGATACTCGATTTGCGTGTTTTCGTCAAAGTTGTACTCTATTAATTTATTTTCGACTGTTAAAATAAGGGCTGTTGTATTATTTTTGATGACTACTCTGTTGGGGGTTGTGCTAACATCGTGTTCGGTGGCTTTAAAAGCGCTTGTCTGGGAATCGTTATTATCACTATTATCAGTTATACTCTCCGAACTCAAGCCAGACGATATATCGATAGTTACGAGTTTTCCCGATTCGGTAATGGCGACCAGTGTTTTGTTGTCGGCGGTAAGCCACGCATCGGTAATATCCTGGCCATACTGCACAATTTTCGCTTGGCGATTGATGATATCTATCAATACCACTTTTTTTTCTATTGCAAGAACATATTTGTTATCATCCGACCACCGCAATAACGGGTCGGTAAGTTCCAGTTGGTCAAGCAGTGGTTGGTCGAAATATCTATCAGCCGCAGTGTTGGTGATGTTGTTGCGAATTAAATAATTTTTTTTGAGTTCGGGGTCGTACTGCCAATAAAAAACCTCTTCGCCATCTTTGGATAGAGCAATTGATGTGATATTTGTGCCGTAAGTTGTATAGTCTTGGCTGGTGACATTTTTACGTGCAAAATCTAGAACGCCAATTTCGCTTGTTCTTTCAATTAACGCAAATTCCTGATTTTCGGGGTATTGAACAGAAATTATTCCAGGGAGCGCTTCGAGGTTTAATTTTTCGTTTACGCTACTGGAATCGCTATCATTTTTAAGGCGCGACCACATTAAATATTCACTCGCACTATCGACAAATTTGACTCCAGAGCTGTTTTCCACTGCGGTCAGCGGTTCCTTTGCGTCCTTACTCATAACCGAAGCTACCGGCAATTTTTTTAAATTCGGGTTGATGTCTAACTTGCCGTGAAACCCAAGATATAGTTCTTTTTCGTAGGTTAAATAGCCTTCTTTTTCGATTTTAATGGTATAGGTGCCGGGTAGTTTTTTGATGGAGGTTGATGAAGTTTGCGCGCCGTTGACCGAAATTACATCGCCCTTGGGGTCGGATGCGATATTGATGGTGCCAAACGACATTACGCCAACTCCGATCAGTATCAATATTATAGCGCCGGCGACAATATATCCCCACGGAATTTTTCGCTTTGGTTGGGGGGTTGCGGGTGTTGCCGGCTGGGGGATGTTTGCTGCCGCTGATTGGGTAAACTGTGGCGTGGTAACTATATCAACATTTGATGGTTGCCCAACGCCTCCAGCCGGCACTTGTGGTTCGACGGGCTGGTTAAGTGGTGGAATCGGCTTTTCGCTTGTTTGTGTAATTTTCATAGTTTAGTGATTGGTGATTAGTGGTTAGTGATAAGTTACTAGTGATAGGTGATTAGTGGTTAGACGTTAGATTTGGTAAGTGATTTATATTGCATCAAGCTAACACGCGAAAACACGCAAAAGTGTCTCGAAATATTCACTCTAAATTAATCCTTCTTTCGCGCGAAACATTAGCGTAACTTTCGAGTGTTTTAGAGTGTAAGCAGTTCTTCATTTTTCATTATTAATTTTACATTGCAAATTGTACATTGCTAAATTACTTAGCTGTGCTTGTCGGCAATATAGTTTGCGGTGGCATCTCTTGCATCGGAGTTGGGGTTGGTGAGGCTGGTGATGTGGGTGCTGGAGCTTGTGCCACTGCTGGTGCAATTGGCTGTGTTGTGGCTACTGGCGTTGATGGTACTTCCGGTTGTGTCGGCACCGGCTGTGGCTGTGCCGTTCCATATCCTTGCGCAGTTGATGGCGGTGCTTCCGGAGTTATTACCTGTGTTGCTGCTTCTGCCGCTTCTTTGCTTTGTGACGCGGCGAGAAGTTGCGACGGATCGGTGGTAATTATCTGATCTTCGGCGTAGCTAGCAACAATCTGAATCGCGACGTGGTTGGTGCCGGCGAAAAACAGACCCTCGCCGACGTTACTTTCTAGTAGGAGAAACTTTTCGCCCTCGGTCAGATTAAAAACCTCGGTCAGTTT
Source organism: uncultured Candidatus Saccharibacteria bacterium (assembly GCA_964588135.1). Lineage (GTDB taxonomy): Bacteria > Patescibacteriota > UBA1384 > UBA1384 > UBA1384 > CAZPNA01. The sequence goes on from CAZPNA010000035.1 coordinate 6,470, forward strand.
TTCGACGGCAGT
>CAZPNA010000036.1:0-4414 GCA_964588135.1 uncultured Candidatus Saccharibacteria bacterium
CCCGTCAAGGATTACCTTGACCGCCCCTCTGCTTCGACCCTGCTCAGCACGGGCTTAGTAATGAGGGGAGTTTCAGCTATTACCTATTACTTATTACTTATTAGCTATTATTTATTAGTTATTCGCTAATTTTCATCTATAATAATTCGTCAGGAGCCATTTGGCGATGGTACCGAATGTCGGCGCGGCGGAGCTCTCGGCAAATTCCACATTGCTTGGCCTATCAAGCTTAACCAGCATCACAAATTTCGGGTCGTCAGCCGGCGCAAAACCGATAAAGCCACCGATATGGGCGTTTTCTTCATACTCACCTTCGTCGTTAACAACTTGCGCCGTACCTGTTTTACCGGCTACGCGAAAGCCTTCAACCTGCGCCGCTTTGCCATGCCCATTTTCAACGACACTAACTAACATCTCTTTTATTTTATCGGCAGTTTCATTTGATATAACCTCCCGAACCTCCGTTGTTTGCACTTCCCGCTCTTCGCCACTGGCCGATATTACAGTATCAAGCAAATGTGGTTTAACTAATTTTCCTCCGTTAGCCAGTACAGAATATGCCGTCACCATTTGGATGGGAGTGACTGATAGACCCTGTCCAAACGACATCGTCACTCTGTGCACATCGCGCCAGTCGCTGACATCAAGCAATTGCCCGCTACTTTCCGCCTCAAGGTCGATACCTGTTTTTTCGCCAAAACCAAAACTTTGGAGATATTTATACATTGTGTCTTTCCCTAATTTATCGGAAACCCAAGCCATACCGATGTTATCGGAATTTTCCAGTACCTCTGTCATAGTTTCGTAACCATGCGCCACATCATCCGAGTTGTGGATTTCATAGCCATCAACCGTAATCATATTAGAAAAACCGCCTTCTAAGTCATCCGGCTTGGTGTCAGGTTCAACTTTTCCATCGTTGATAGCCGCCGCCATAACCACCGGCTTCATAATTGAGCCCGGCTCCCAGCTATAAGTAACCGATGGGTTAACGAACTTCCACTGGTCATCTTCCGATACTTCGTTAAAAGTATTGGGGTCGTACGATGGTTCGCTCGCCATTGCCAAAATCTTACCGGTGTCCGGCTCCATAATAACGATGCTTCCGCCCTGCGCCCCATATTTTTCGATAGCCGATTTTAGTTCTTTTTCAACAACAAATTGGACGGTGCTATCAATGGTCAAAACCAAACTAACACCATCTTGCGCCTCCGCTTGGTCATTAACCTCAATGACCCGACCATGCGTATCTTTAACGCCATAAACAACGCCAGCAACTCCTTCGAGCTCGCTGTCGTAATATTTTTCAACTCCGCCCGAGCCCTCGCCATCAAAATTTACAAAACCCAAAACCTGCGCCAGCATTCCACCCTCGGGGTAATAGCGAACAGATTTGGGAACAGTAACCACACCCGCCAAATTCAGATTTGATATCTCCTCCGCCTTGTCTTTTTCCACCCTTTTTGCGATGGGCGGAATATAAAGTTTGTCCGTTTTTAAATCGGCTAGCAGTTCGTCGTAGTCAACATCCTCCAATTTTTCAGATAGCGCCCTAGCGGTTGCTTCCTTATCTTCAACATTGGTCGGCACCACCATAATGTCGTATTTTGTAACATTGATGGCTACTGGGTGAAGCTGGCTATCGTTGGTCGATTGCGAAACGCCAAAATCGCTCGCCGTTCTATCGTACGCATAAATCGACCCTCTGTCCGGTTCGCTGGTAATTTCCGCTACCTGCTGATCCTGCGCCATCGCCGCATAAGTGCCATATTCAAAAACTTGTTTACGCAAAAGTTGCCCAACCAAAACAACAAGCATCACCAGAGCTATCCAATATAAAACCTTAATTCTGCCCGGGTCCACTTGCTCCGTTTCAAAATTTCTTTGGTTGATGCCAATTCCACTATTCAGGTTCAAGGTTTAATTCCTCGGCTTTATCTTGAATTGTTTGCAAAGATTTTAGTCTCGTCGCCTCAACCGTTAATTCTTCCTTGTTGGATTCCAAGGTTGTTTTTCTATCATTCAAATCTTGAATTGCGTAATTGCGCGTAGCGCTTTGGGTGGATTGCGCTAAATAAAACAGCGCGAGTAATGCTACTAGCACCACACCAATAACTTTAGTCGAAACCGGCCCGAGCGACAAGCTCCGCGACAGCGTCCTTTTTCTCTCCCCTTCTTGCCATTTATTGCCATTTGGTATTAACATTTATTTCCTCCTTGAAATTAGTGATTGGTGAGTGGTGATTGGTGATTGGTGATAAGTGGGTAGTAAGTGGTGGTTGGTATTTTCTTGTCATCCCGACCGAGCGTATTCGCGAGCGGAGGGATCTCTTTTTGTCATTGCGAGGTATGCCCGAAGCAATCTAAATAAGAGATTCTCACGTCATCCGCCGAAGAGGCGGACTCCTCAGAATGACAATAAATTATTACCTATTACTTATTATTTATTCCTTATTACTTATTCGTTATTACTTAATCTTCCTGCCCTTAATTTCGCGCTTCTACTCCTTGGGTTTTGATTAATTTCTTGCGGTGATGGCGTAACCGGTTTTTTTGTCAGCGCCTCCCAAATATCTTTCTTAAATTCCTGTTTTACTATTCTATCTTCCCCGCTGTGAAATGAGATTATAACCAGCCTACCTCCTGTTTTTAAAATTGACGGCACCCGATGTAAAAAATTTTCCAAATTCCCAATTTCACTATTTACCGCAATCCTCAACGCCTGAAAAGTTTTTGTTGCCGGGTGAATTTTCCCCGTTTGTCTGACGTTTTTTTTGATTATTTCCGCCAAATCTTTTGTGGATTTGATTTTTGATATGTTTTGTTTGATGATTCTTGCTATACGGCGCGACTTGTATTCATCGGCGTATTTGTAAAGTATGTCGGCCAAATCTTTTTCGCTCAAATTATGGATAATGTCTAGCGCATTTTGGTTTGTATCTTGCGACAGGCGCATATCCAGCGGCGCATCCTTCTGCCAGCCAAGCCCGTATTGCGCGCTGTCGATTTGATGAGATGACACACCAAGGTCAAGCAGAATACCATCAACCTTGTCGATTTTTAGTTTATCGAGGATATTGCGCATATCAGCAAAATTTCCACAAGCGAGTGTAATTTGCGCAATATCTTTTACTTTTTCGCGCGCGATTTTTAAGGTGCGTTCGTCTTGTTCGATTCCAATTAGCTTACCTTGCGCTCCAAGATGTTTAGCAATTTCGACGGAGTGTCCGCCGAATCCGAAGGTCCCATCAACAATAACGGCATTTTTGATGGGTTCCAGATGACCGATTACCTCTGTAAGGAGGACGGGAATGTGATGTTTATTCATAATAATCCCTTGGCTATTTATACTGGCCGGTAATGTAGCCATGCGAGCATCGCTGTTCGCCTTAAGTCGCCGGATTGCGACCCTCCGAACCGATGCTTCCTCCTTGTGAGACTTTTTGTGTTGTCAAAAAATTTTAGCGATACCCCTCCTTAATCTAAGAAAAATGGTTTTGCGCGGGATATTCTCCGGTGCGCGCGCAGTGCCCCTCTTTGTGTTTCGCCAATCAGTTACCGCGCGAGCGGAGAGTAGCATGATTTTTGTTTCTGCTCCGAGCCGGGTGTAATGACACCGCATCGGAGAGTGACCACACTACCGTCCAGTTTTGATTGTTAAATGGTAACCCTTCGACTTCGCGTTTACGCTCCGCTCAGGGAATATTGTCTGAGCAAAGGTACTCCTGCGTCGAAGACTTACCTTATATACTTCGCGAATCAGGCGAAGCGCATATCTGATTTTCAACTTTCTACCTTCTACCTTTAACTTTCTACTCCCGAAGTTTACACTCCCAATTCTGTCAATTTTCCGGCAATATCGCCCGCTTCACCCTCGGCTTTTTCTTGATAGGCTTGCCAATCCTTCTCGTTCCATAGTTCGATGCGAGTGTTGAGCCCCGCAATTACGACTGCGCCAGAAAGATTGGCAAACTTACGAAGATACTGGGGTATTACGATGCGTCCTGCTTTGTCGATGTCCACTACCATTGCGCCGGCGAGCATCAACCTGGTAAACGCCCTGGCATTGGGGTTGCTGATGGGTAGTTTTGAAAGTTGGTCGGCGATTATTTGCCACTGGTTTAGGGTGTATAGTGTTAAGCAGTTATCCAGACCCCTCGTGACAACGGCGCCGCCTTTTAATTCATCGCGAAATTTTGCCGGTATGGCTAGGCGTCCTTTGGTATCCAAATTGTGTTTGTATTCACCGATGAACATTGTTTTATGTCAAATGTTAGATGTTAAAGATATTTATTGTTCGAGCGCTGTTTTACTGTTCGAACGTACTCGTGAGAACTATTTTGTCGTACTTGATATTATTTCAAGTGTTTAGTAGTTCTCGGATTACCTCGAACGATATTTCTTTCTTATTGTT
>CAZPNA010000036.1:4514-6329 GCA_964588135.1 uncultured Candidatus Saccharibacteria bacterium
TTCAAGTGTTTAGTAGTTCTCGGATTACCTCGAACGATATTTCTTTCTTATTGTTCGAGCGCTGTTTTACTGTTCGAACGTACTCGTGAGAACTATTTTGTCGTACTTGATATTATTTCAAGTGTTTAGTAGTTCTCGGATTACCTCGAACGATATTTCTTTCTTATTGTTAAATGTTAACTGTTAAGTGTTAACTGCTAACATAGTGCCTGCCACTAGCACCCACTTTGACCCACATTTCTCCACCTGTCCCCAATTTACCACCTCCAAAAAGCTTGTCAAGCCCCCCATTCCCTAACCATTACTAGCCAACCTACGAGGTTGGTTAGTTTTGGTTAAGAGCTCTCTAATTAAATCTGTTAGACCTTGACAAATGATGTGTTTTATGGTATAGTTAGGGGCTGAATCTGATGCTTTGCATTGGGTTTACAGCATGTTTGCACATTGATAACTATCTCTGCCTTGAGCAGAGTGAAAGAGGGATGCTAGATGCGAATCGATAGCACGACGTGGAAAGTCATTGTCGTCTCGGTAATCGGCGGTGCGCTGTTCGCGCTCGCCGGCCTCTCCGTTCCACTCTGGTGACACACCAAGTCACCAACGCGCTTCGCGGCCGCCCTTTCGGGCGGCCGCTTTTCTTATTTACAAAACTATCGATATCATTTATAATCAAACATCCGGTAGCTACCGGAAAAAGGAGGCATACCCTGACATGCCAGAAAACGAGATCTGTGTTCGTTGTGGCTCACCCCTCGAAGTAGTCAACATGGAGAACAATCGACCCCACCTACGTCGGTGGCGATGCACCAACAGGAAATGTCTCGATGAGAGGGGTTGTCGGCAAGCTTTCTATCAGTGCCCCAACCAGGAGTGTGGAAAAGTCGCCGTAGATGCCGATTCCGTGCTCCATGGAGAGGTTCTGCAAGGAACTTTTCTTTATTGCCGAGCATGTGAGTCAGGCATATGGCTTGACCCTGATCCGGCAAAAAACAAGATTTCCGCCTCAATCTTTGTCTAACTTCGCTCTTCAAAATACACGGCCGCCCTTTAGGGCGGCCGCTTTTCATTTAATAATAAGTGTCATCCTGAGCGTCAATAATTACAAATAGAAGCGAAGGATCTAGATCCCAAATCAACTATCTATATATTTAAGGATTAGTTTGGGATGACATATGTATCATTACGACAATTTATCGTCTAAGTATTTCTTTATTTCGGAGATTTTGATGCGTTCTTGTTCCATACTATCGCGGTCGCGGATAGTGACGGTATTATCTTTTAGAGAATCAAAATCAACGGTGATGCACCACGGAGTACCGATTTCATCTTGCCTGCGGTAGCGGCGACCGACAGAGCCGGACTCATCGTATTGAACCATATAGTGTTTTGATAAGTTTTGATAGATATCACGAGCAATTTCCGGTAATTTCTCTTTTTTAACCAATGGGAAAATCGCCGCTTTTATCGGCGCCAGGCGCGGATGCAGGCGTAATACCACTTCACCATCGGATCTCTGTTGGTTACCCTTCGACTCGGGAGTACCCTCGCTCAGGGAAGAATTATTGTCTGAGCCGGTCGAAGACTTACCATTATTTTGCTTTTCATCAAAACTATCAACGATAAACGCCAACATCGCTCTATCAACTCCTGCTGCTGGCTCGATAACGTATGGCCAGAACTTTTCTTTCGATGTTTCATCGAAAAATTTCATATCGCGACCGGAATGTTTTTCGTGAGTCTGCAGGTCGAAATCCTTTCTGTTGGCAATCCCCTCCAGCTCCGACCAACCAAAAGGAAATTGATACTCAACTTCGG
>CAZPNA010000037.1:0-5971 GCA_964588135.1 uncultured Candidatus Saccharibacteria bacterium
ACAAATACACTTGTCCCACGTCGCACTTACTGTCAAAGGGATTACATCCTCTACTGACAGTGCGTGCTTCGAGGGACTACGCGTCTTTAATATTTTAAAAGCTTTACGAAAACGCTTGTCGGGACTTCGACATTACCCATTGTTGCCATTTTCTTCTTGCCTTTTTTCTGCTTTTCTAAAAGTTTTCGTTTGCGAGTTACGTCCCCTCCGTAAAGTTTTGCAGTGACATCTTTGCGGAAAGCTGATAGTTTTTCAGCGGCAATAATTTTGCCACCCACGGCAACTTGCAATTTGACCTCGAAATTCTGTCTTGGCACTAATTCTTTTAATTTTTCAACCATACGCCGCGCCACTCCTTGAACTTGGCTCCTCGGCACTAGCCGACTTAATGCGTCAACTATATCTTCCGCCACCATCACATCCATTTGCACCAAATCCGCCGGCCGGTAGCCGATAACATCATAACTTAAAGAACCATACCCGCTTGTAACGGCTTTAAGTCTGTCATAAAAATCGATGATGATTTCGCCCAGGGGAATTTCACAGGTTAAAACCACCCTGTCGCCCAAATAATCAACATCACCTAAAATCCCTCTTTTTGATGTAACCAGTTGCATCACCCCACCGAGTGTATCTTGGTTCGTGATAATTTCCGCCTTCACCCATGGCTCCTCCCACCCCGTCAGAGCTGAAGTAGAAGGTTCAAGGTTAAAGGTAGAAGGTGAACTCGCATTCGAATCCGTTTTTAACTTTCTACTTTCTACTTTTAACTTTTCACTCTGTCTATACGCTACTGTCGGTGTTGTCACCACCAAATCCAAATTGTATTCGCGCTCCAGTCTTTCTTTGATAATTTCTAAGTGGAGTAATCCCAAAAAGCCAGCACGAAACCCGAAACCAAAAGCCTTGCTGGTTGCCGGTTCGTACTGAAGAGATGCATCATTCAATTTTAGTTTACCCAGTGCATCGCGCAATTTCTCGAAATCTTCACCACCGGTTGTAAAAAGCCCCGCATAAACCATCGGCTGCGGCTGGCGGTAGCCCGCAAGCGGGCTAACGCTAGTAGAAGGTAGAAGGTTTAAGGTAGAAGGTAAATTCGAATCTGAATTCGTATCAACTTTATACTTTATACTTTCTACTTTTAACTTTGTAATGGTGTCTCCCACTCTCGCTCCCGACACATCTTTAAGCGTAGTTACGATATAACCGATTTGACCGGTTTTGATTTCATCCGATGGATGCAAGCCAACGCAAACTGCGCCTACTTCTATAGCTTGAGTTTGTGTCTCTGTTTGCATCATTTTGATGCTTTCTCCTTTTTTGATGCAACCGTCCACCATCCGCACATATGTGATAACGCCGCGATACGGGTCGAATTTCGAATCAAAAATCAGCGCACGCGCCGGCGCCTCCGGGTCCCCTGTCGGCGCAGGAATGTGTTTAACGATAGCCTCTAGCACCGCTCCGACATTCTGCCCTGTTTTTGCCGACACTAAAATTGGCTCGCAGGCAAAATTGATATGTAGCGCATCAAGTTCTTTTTTTACTTCGTCGAGGTCTGCCACCGGCAAATCAATTTTATTGATAACGGGAATTATCGCCAAGTTGTGTTTTTGCGCCAAGTGCAAATTAGCTAGCGTTTGCGCCTGCACTCCTTGGCTGGCATCAACAACCAAAAGCGCTCCCTCCACCGCTGCGAGTGATCGCGATACTTCATAACCAAAATCCACATGCCCCGGAGTATCTATCAGGTTCAGAGTAAACGCGTTATACTCCATGCGGGCTGGTTGTAGCTTTATGGTAATGCCGTGCTCACGTTCAAGGTCCATAGTATCCAGAACTTGTGATTGCATTTTTCGCTTTTCGATGGAATTGGTCAATTCCAAAAGCCGATCGGCTAATGTCGACTTACCATGATCGATATGAGCTATGATACAGAAATTACGTATATGGTTCATATTAAAAAAATTACTCTAATTATTCTAATTGCACTAATTGTTCTAATGAAATCCCAAATTACAACAATTAATTCCCAATTGGGGAATTTCTGTCATTGGTGTTTCATTAGACCAATTAGAATAATTAGGTTAATTGGTTTTTTAATAATTTATCTTCCCACCACTTTCCCCTTCAGCATCAAAGAGCCTTGGTTTTTTTCAACTGATGTAAAATTAATAACCGATAACTCCTTATTGGCGTTCTGCACACTTTTGTTGAACTGTCCCAACAAAGGTGATGCAAATGCCGTCGGTAGTGGCAGATTCCCTACCTTAACACTTTTTGCATCAAATGCCAACTGTCCGTCACTGATTTTCGGCTCCAATTCCGCTACCGCATCAAAACCAAAAACCTTGCCGACAACATACATCGAATCCGGTTTAATAGTTATGTATGTGCCAGACGACGCCAGACCGGCATTAATTTCGTCTTCACTGATAATGATAATTGCTTCGCCATCGTTTTTTAACGCCGATTCAATTTGAGAATCAGTTGTACTTGTTACTGCGTTCGATGAACCGTTTTTCTCGGGCATATTTTCCGGCGTACGGCTCGCCAGCACTACCGCGACAACTAGCCCCGCCAAAACAAGCACAAGTAAAATCACGAGCGTACTACAAGTACAACCCAAACGATGTACTGGTTCATTTCCGCCAAAAAAGCCGGCTTCATCGAAACGGCGATCGTCTTTTCCCGTTATTTTCTTACTTCTGGTATTTTCCATAGCCACGCCCCTCCAAGATACACGCCTACACCGATAGTAAACGCGAGAATGGTTTGAATAAGAAGGTTATATACTTTATCAATTTCCCAGATATTAGCATACCAGACTTTGACAACCTGCATTAAAATTCCGGCGACCAGTGCGATGATTATCATCTTAATGACTGATTGCCAAAATTCTCCTGACAGTCTGAACTTGATTTGCATCTCTAAACCAATTAGCAGTATAAAGAGATGTGTCCAGCTGGCGATGGTAAATGCCAATGCCAAACCGGCAACACCTAGAGAATTGATACCGAAATAACCACCGACGACACCGACGACAACGGCACAAACCGCCGCCCACATCGGGTAGCGAGTATTTTCAAGAGCATAAAACGACCGAGCTAAAAGCGGGATTAAACCTTGCGCAACAATTCCGCAAATAAAAAAAGTCAGGGTGTCAACCGCCAATCGGGTGTCCGCCCAGTCAAAATATCCATAACCAAGAATCAACCTAACAACTTGGGCACGAAGAAGAAACAATATCACTGTCGCCGGTATCATAAAAAATAATATTACTCTTCCGACTTTAATCAATAAATTGCGGAATCTTTCTCTGTCTTCGTCGCCGGCTTGAGCAAGAGACGGGAAAACCGCTGTCGCAAATGATACCCCGAGGATGACTGTCGGAACGGTTTGAATATTATCGGTCAAGTTAAAAATGGCGATGGCACCGGCAATACTTGAAGCAAAAGCGGTAAAAACCACCAATTGGATTTGACCGGCACCAAGAGCAATGGCACGCGGAATCATAAGACGGAAAACTCTTTTTACGTTGGTATCGCGTAAGTTGAAAATCGCCATTGGCTTGAAACCGACTTTAATAAGTGCGGGAATTTGAATAGACATATGTAAGAATGCGCCGATAATTACACCAATAACCGGCGCTTTTACTCCGTATGAGTCGGCGCCGATGATAGTTGCGATAATAATTGATAGGTTATACATCAGCGGTGCCAGCGAATACATCAAAAATCTCTTTTTTACGTTAAGGACACTGCCGACGATATATGAAACCGAGAAAAACAGTGGCGAGAGAAGCATCCAACGAGCCAGGGTGATAGTTTCTTCCAATTTGACTTGGGGGAAGCTGGGGACAATTAGTGGCATCAGAACCGGCAGGAGAAAATAAAGGACAACTAAGGCGCAGATGACGGCCATTACACCGATGTTGAGCAGATTACTGACCAACCGCCATGCCTCTTCGTCGTTTTTTCGAAAAGTTCGGCTTAAAACGGGAATAACCGCGGCGGCGATGGCACCGAGGATTAAGACATTAAGGACCAGGTCGGGCAAACGAAAGGCGGCATAATAAATGTCGAGTTGGTCGGTGGGGATATCTTTTGCTAAAAAGTGGTCGCGAATTACCCCGAGAACGTTGGATAACGCCAGAGTTACAACTAAAATCCAACTCGCTCCGCGAATCGAGTTTTCCCGAAATAACATTGTTTTTATATAGTTAAACACACTTACATTATAGAGTTAAAAGTAGAAAGTTAAAAGTAGAACGATAAATAGTATAAATTCGTCCTTATAAAAAGAGAACGCCCCGCTCGGAGTCCGAGCGGGGCGCTAGAGGCGTAGGTGATGTGGTCAGATGTTGGTACCGACTAGGTGAGGCGTCGCGATCATTCCGTAGAAGGGCTTCCAGGAATCCGCGACCGGGCGATCGAGACGGGGTCGCCGCATGGATGATGCCGCGACACGACGGGTACTGCTGTTACCTGACTTCACAGATATCACCGGTCCCAATCCTAGCTTGACTCCACCGCACTCCCCGTAAGGGGTAGCAAATCGGTTCGCAGCTAGGAGGGAGCAGATATCTCATCAGATACCACAGAATAGAACCTGACGCTCTACTCTGCCGCCTCCTAATTTTTAACAGATAATCATATCATAAAACCACCCTTTTGTCAAGGTCTTTGCCACAAATTTTCGAATCAGTACCTTACCCCTCTTGGGGCTGTTGGGATTTTTCGATATTAGTAAATCTCGAATATTCGGGGTGGAAATAGAGGTCAACGTCGCCAACCGGTCCGTTTCTGTGTTTGCGAATTAAAATCTTGGCAATCCCTTTATTTTCCGTATCCGGCTCATAGTATTCTTCTCTGTAAATAAACATCACCACGTCCGCGTCTTGCTCGATGGAACCACTTTCACGAAGGTCGCTTAGTTGGGGAATTTTGGCGCCGGGACGGCTTTCAACAGCGCGCGAAAGTTGTGAGAGAGCAAGAACAGGCACTTTAAGTTCGCGCGCCAGCGCCTTAAGCGCGCGGGAGATGTCCGACACTTCTTGCACGCGGTTCATTTCATTGCCACGCCTCGACCCCTCCATTAGTTGCAAGTAATCAACTACAACCATCCCCAACCCATGCTCAACCTGCAGTCGGCGCGCCTTAGCTTTAATTTCAATGGCGGAAAGCAGAGGCGTATCATCAATAAAAAGCGGTGCCTCACTTAACTCCCCCATCGCATAGTTGAGTTTTGAAAAATCATCTTCATCCAAATTGCCGGTGCGCAACTTCCACGAATCAATCATCGCCTCCATAGTAAGTAACCTATCCACCAATTGCTCCTTACTCATTTCCAGCGAAAAAATACCGACTGGGATTTTTTCTTTGATAGCAGCGTGAGCGGCGATGTTGAGCGCCAAAGCAGTTTTACCCATACTGGGGCGCGCGGCAAGGATTAATAAGTCGGACTTCTGAAAACCGGCAAGGATATTGTCGAGCTGTTTGAATCCGCAAGGCACGCCTCTGGTTTGACCTTTATTGCGGTGCAATTCATCGATTCTTTCAAAACTTTCTCCCAGGACATCTTTTATCGGTATAAAATGGGTTCCGAGGCGACGTTCGGCAACATCAAACAGTTTTTTTTCGGCATCATCAAGCAGTTCCATAGCGTCTCGCCCTTCCTCGAAAGCTTCGGCGCTGATGTTATTAGCCGTCGAAATTAGCCTTCGCAGAACTGACTTGCCTTGAACAATATTGGCATGGTGGATGATGTTTGCTGCTGACGCTGTGTTGGCAACAAGTGCTGATAAGTATGATGCGCCACCGACGCCTTCCAATTTCTTTTTTTCTTCAAGAAGGTTGGTTAGTGTCACCAAATCAATCGGCTGATTTTTTTCAAAGAGATCGCGACAAGCACTGTAAATAATACCGTGGTCAGGTCGGTAAAAATCGTCCGCCTGCAAAATATCGACAAC
>CAZPNA010000038.1:0-965 GCA_964588135.1 uncultured Candidatus Saccharibacteria bacterium
TGGTTAAAACTGGAATGGACCGAAGCTGTAACAAAATCCAACATCCGCAATGTTTCATTATCCATATCCAGCGAACCATCAGCGTTGATGTTGACTTCAATACTTTTTATAATTCTGAAATTGTCGTGTTTCGCGTTCCACTTATCTATCATTTTCATTTGCGTTTTAAGCTTGTTAGAATTTTGTCCGCCTGCAATTCCAAGCCCCTGCGAGTGATCAGTAATCGCAATATACTTGTGTCCAAGTTTTATTGCACTTTGTGCCATTTCGTCAAGCGTTGCTTCGCCGTCGGATCGGTCAGTATGCATTTGCAGATCACCTTTGATATTTTTGATGCCAACTAAACTCGGCAAATTATCATCAATCGCCATTTTTATTTCTCCCCTGTCTTCACGAAGTTCTGGTGGAATCCAAGCCATACCGCAATAATTATAGACCTGCTCCTCTTTTTCGCAGGTTATGGTGCTATTTTGTTTTGCCGCGTCAAGAATCTTTTGAGTGGAGTGGGGGATATTCATATTTTTAATTGGCCATTTCCCCGATTTTAGTTTTTTAATACCGTGCTCTGAAAAACTCAAGTTTTTTTGCTGCAGATAGGTTCTAAAAGCAATATTATGCTCTTTACTTCCAGTGAAGTGTTGTAAGAGGGAACCATACTCGTTGCGAGGCAATATCTCTAAATCTATCTGTACTCCATCTTCATTCACGATCGTACTTTTAGTACTACCACTTGTGATAATTTTACCCGGCACCAACCTTTGGAAATGGTTGATAGTTAGTTTGGGATCACTGCTTGCGGCAATAATATCTATATCACCAACAGTCTCTGCTCGCCTTCGTAAACTTCCTACCGCGTCAGCCAGTGAAACTTCTTTTTTAGCGCCCAAAGTGAAAAATATTTTTAGGCCAGTTGCAAAAGTTAACCGAAGGTAAACAAACCCCAAAATAAATTAAATTAAAACACC
>CAZPNA010000038.1:975-5961 GCA_964588135.1 uncultured Candidatus Saccharibacteria bacterium
AACTCTACGGCGCAAACTGCCGACTGCGTCAGCCTGCGAAACTTCTTTTTGGGAGCGCAAACTAGAAACTATTTTTTCTGCCAGTGGCAAAGCTTCTCCGAGCGGAATCCTCCCGCTACTTCTCTTTAAGATATCGACGCCGCGTAAAATGTTTAGCAGTGTTTTTTCCTTAAACGGGCCTAATTCTTTTTTGCCTTGTATTTTCCTGACTAACTGCGCCGTGGTTTTGGCGCCAGTCAATTTATAAAGCTTGATAGCATTTTTTGGTCCGACAGATGGAATGCGAGAAAATTCCAACTGTGGCAGTGATACTTTTTTCTTCAGCTTTTCAAGATCTTGATACTTGCCTGTTATGATTAATTCTTCTATAGCCTCGGCAATACTTTGTCCGACACCCGGGACATCTTTCAAGGCATCGATACCACCGGATTTATATATATCTCGCATATCATCACCAAAAGTCGCTATCTTCTGTGCCGCTTGGCGATAAGCGTTAAAACGAAAACGATCCTCCGGATCTTTTAGCTCCAGTACGTCAGCTGTTTCGAACAATATCGCTGCAATTTGTTTGTTAGTCATAGATCATCTCAAATCTCAAAATTCAAACCTCAAAATTACAATTTAAAATTAATATCTTATTGTTCGAAGATGCATGCCCGACGACGAGGCGGGTATTCATCGAGAACTATCACTATTTATAGTTCTCACGATTACGTTCGAACGATAAGCCCTTACCTTCAATTACAATATAGCACAATTCTATTTTATTTTTTGATGCCGTGGAGTTTCTTAACAATGAAATCCGTACCGTCAGAATCAATAACGGCGTAACCGGTGTTTTCAACTTTTACTTTGTAAAATTCATCTTTTGATACCCAGCCTAATGCCGCTAATATTATCTTAATCACTCCGCCATGAGTTACAACAACTATATTTTTACCTAAATTTACCACGGCGGCAGTACGCAAAAATCTTATCGTTCTTACTTGCACGTCGCGGGTTGATTCATGACGAAACATTGGTCGATATTCCCATCTCTTTTTCGTGTCAGTTATCGAATAATATTTTTCAAGACGTCGTCTTAATTTTTCCGGAATTGAATCATCACTGTGCCCAACAAGCGGGCCATAAGCACGCTCACGCATTAACTTAGTTTGAATAACAGCTAAATCGTGTTCAACAGCTATCTTTTCCGCCGTTTCTATTGTTCTTTGGATATCTGACGCATATACCGCCGATATCTTTTCATTTTTGAGAGCAAACGCTATTTGCTTAGCTTGATTCCTGCCATATTTATTTAAGGGAACAGGGTTTCGACCTTGGATTCTTTTTGCCAAATTCCAGTCGGTTTGACCATGGCGAACAAGGTATATTGTGCAATATTTGTTGTTTGGCATATAATAGTGTAGACAAAAATCCCTGATCAACTCACCCCTCCTACGCCTCCCCTTAGTAAGGGGAGGATTAAGGTGGGGTATTTTTCAGGATGACGATTAACGGCCGTGGCATTTTTTGTATTTCTTCCCTGAGCCACATGGACATGGATCATTTCTGCCGACTTTGGCGATAGCACCGGTAGCAGTTGAAGATGTTGACGATTCAGGCATCACTGGAGCTGGTGTAGATGATCGTCCAGGTTCTCGTACTACTACCGACACCCCCGAATTAGATTGATTGATGATCTCTGATTCGCTAATTTTGCTTTTTGCATTGTCATTTTGAGATTTGAATTTTGAGATTTGAGATATATTTGGTACCGTCTGAATCGCTCCGCCTGAAAGTTTTTCGCTGGCACCGTGAGCTACTGCACCTCGAGCAATTGGTGTCGTGGCAACAGGAAACGCTCTTTGCATTTCAAGTTTTAGCAAGATATTTAATACTTCATCATCGATATCTCTCAGAAGAACTTCGAACAATTTATATGCCTCTTGCTTGTAAACTACCAACGGGTCGACTTGTCCATAACCTCGCAGTCCGATTGATGTGCGCAAAGAATCAACAGTATTAAGATGCTCTATCCACAACTTGTCAATAACTGCCAGAAAAACCGCTCTCTCTGCCTGCTTGATAATATCAGGTCCATATTGATTGATCTTTTTCTCGTATTCTTTTTTTTCGTCATCCGCCAGCATTTCCAAAACTTTATCATGAAGCCAGTCTTCTTTTTTAGCATCAAGCATTAAAACTTTTCGGCGGCGGCGATAAATAACTTCCCTATGCTTGTTCATAACATCATCGTATTCGACCAAGTGTTTTCTAATGTCAAAGTTGTGACCTTCGACTCTACGCTGGGCCGATTCGATAGCTCGTGAAACCATTTTATTTTCTATTGGCTGGTCATCGGGCAATCCGAGCCGCTCCATCATATTTTTTAGTCGATCGCCACCAAAAATACGCATAAGGTCATCATCAAGCGATATATAAAATCTACTCTCTCCTGGGTCTCCCTGACGTCCACTTCGTCCACGTAACTGGTTGTCAATGCGACGTGATTCGTGACGCTCGGTTCCAAGAACAAAAAGTCCGCCACTTGATATGACTTTTTCTCTGTTTTGATTATTTTGCGGATTGCCACCGAGGACGATATCAACACCGCGACCTGCCATATTAGTTGCCACCGTCACTGCGCCAGCGCGGCCGGCTTGAGCTATTATTGCCGCTTCACGTTCGTGATTCTTCGCATTTAATATTTCATGCTTGATGCCGCGCTGGCGCAATAATTTACTCAATTTTTCAGATTTTTCAATCGATACTGTACCAATTAGTACCGGTTGACCAATTTTGTTCAGCTCAAATATTTTTTGCGCTATTGCCTCGTACTTGGCATCTGTTGTTTTATAGATTAGATCCGACTTGTCTTTACGAACCATATCCTTATTTGTGGGGATAACAACAACGTCCAGTTTATAGATTTTGTAAAATTCTTCCGCTTCGGTTTCAGCGGTTCCCGTCATACCCGATAATTTGGCGTAAAGTCTGAAAAGATTTTGGAATGAAATCGTTGCCAGTGTTTCGCTTTCTTTTTGAACTTCGACACCCTCTTTTGCTTCAATGGCCTGATGTAAACCTTCAGAATAGCGCCTACCGGGCATCATTCGACCAGTAAATTCATCAACAATTACTACTTCGCCATTTTTAACAACATAATCTTTGTCGCGCTGGAAAAGAAATTGCGCCTTAAGAGCTTCCTCTAGATGATGTACGTGCGTGATATTGCTAATATCGTAAAAGCTTTTTATCCCCATTGCACGTTCAACTTTTTCGATACCAGCGTCAGTGATACTGACCGCTCTGTCTTTTTCATCTACCGTAAAATCTTCATCAGGCTTTAACCTTTTTGCAACACCGGCAAATTCCGAATAAAGGGATGCGGAATTTTGCGCCGGCGCGCTGATAATAAGTGGTGTCCGAGCTTCATCAATTAAAATTGAGTCCACCTCATCAACAATAGCGAAGTTTAACTCTCGTTGGGCAAGTTGCTCCGGAGAGCGCGCCATATTATCGCGAAGATAATCAAAACCAAATTCATTATTTGTGCCATAGGTAATATCACAAGCATACGCCTCCTTGCGAGTGCACGGTCTTAGGTTTTCCATTTGAACAAGCGCCGGATTTTTGTCATCCTCGATACCATCATCACCGCCCGGAGGTTCCGGTTTATAACTGGGGTCATAAATATATGAAACGCCTTGGTTTTGAATTATCGAAACAGACAACCCAAGCGCATGGTAAATTTTTGCCATCCACTCGGCGTCTCTTTTTGCCAAGTAGTCGTTGACGGTAACAAGGTGAGCACCCTTGCCTTCAAGTGCATTTAAATACATTGGCAGTGTGGCAACCAGCGTCTTACCTTCCCCAGTTTTCATTTCGGCTATTTTGCCTTCATGCAAGACCATACCGCCGATAAGCTGAACATCAAAATGACGCATCCCCAAGTTTCTTCGTGATGCTTCGCGGGTGACAGCAAAAGCCTCCGGCAGAAGTTCGTCAAGATTTGCGCCACTAGATATTCTATTTTTAAATTCGGCGGTTTTTTCTTTCAATTCGCTATCGGAAAGTTTTTTGATTTCCGATTCGAGCGAATTGATTGCATCGACTCGTGTTTGAAACCTGTCGATTTGTTTCTTATTAAAACCACCAAACAATCGGTCAAATATACTCATATTACCTCAAGAGTTATAGTATCATCTCGGAGAACAAAAAGCGAGAGGAAATAGGCGCGGATAATTTTATCGTTTTCTCTTGAATCGACCGAGAGCTTTTTTGGGAAATTCTTTGGCTTTCGAAAAATAATATTTTGCTCGCTTGCCATCGTATTTTTGCATTTCGGTGTGCTTGCGAACACGGCGGGCAAATCTTGCATCGGCTTGGTCGATGGCAATGTTAAAATCAGGCACTGCTTTTGACTTAACAAAGATCGGTTTCTTCACCCGAGGCATACGTGCTGATAAATGAACAATTTTATTGCCGTCGCGCTTCGGTCCACCTTTTTGCTCAAAAGTGCATTCGATAACCGATGAATTAGGTATCAATAATTCATATTTCAGCACCTTTTTACGCAGATACCTCTTAGTATCGTTATTTACTTTTGTGCCAATTGTCCGAATTAGAATTTGCATAGATAAAATGTTATATATTAGACGTCAAATATTATAACAATAATCTCATCGAGATACTAAACAGTAATCTTATCGAACGCTGTGTATTTTTGAAGAGCCTCGGGGATTTTGATTGAACCATCACTCTGTTGGTGAATCTCCAGAAACGGAATAAGGATGCGTGGGCTGGCAATAGCGGTATTGTTGAGCGTGTGAACATATTCTTTTTTGCCGTCTTTTAATTGATATTTTGTACCTAAGCGACGCGCCTGATAATCGGTATCGTTAGAGCAAGAAAGAGTTTCTCCCCAGTCGCCCGTTGATGGGATCCACGCTTCAATATCGTATTTTTTATATTGCGGAAGACCCAGATCGCCGCCACAAATTA
>CAZPNA010000039.1:0-5914 GCA_964588135.1 uncultured Candidatus Saccharibacteria bacterium
CCAAAATCTCTCCGGAGTTCCTGGTCTTTATTCGAAAGGAGGAATTCATGAGCCTGATGTGGTATTAATTAAGATTTCACCGCCTGATTCAGAAGGTTTTTTCTCATGTGGAATTGAGACCGGGCTTGCGGTTACTCCAGCCAGAAGCGCCAATATTCTCATCGGCCAGGTCGATGAGAATATGCCCTACTGCCATGGCGACACCCTAGTTCATGAATCCCGATTCCGCTGCCTCGTGGATGCAAGCGGTCCAGCGATTACTTACCCCAAACCAAGCGCGTGCGAAGTTGTTGAGCGTATCAGCAACAACGTCATCGATTTTCTTGCTCGCAATCTCAACGGCAACCCGACACTGCAAATCGGGCTTGGCGGTATTCCTGATACCATCCTTCAAAAAATGGTTGATGGCGGTCTCGAAACATTTAAGGTTAGAATCCATTCCGAACTCTTCGGCAACGGAGTAAAGGACATGTGGAACAATGATATGATTGACGACGATGCAGATGTTCCTATTGTAGCCGGTCTTGTTGTAGGATCTGCTCCCGAGCTCTACAAGTGGGTACATCTAAACAAATCTGTAAGTTTGCGTCCAACTGAATGGGTAAACCACCCAGCTACTATTTCATCAATTCCTAACATGGTAGCCATCAACGGCGCAATTACGATTGATCTTTTGGGGCAGGTTAACCCCTGCTCAATCGGGCATAGGTTGTATAGTGGTTCGGGAGGCCAACTCGATGTAATGTACGGCGCCTCTCTTGCGCCAAACGGTCTTCCCGTTATTGCGATGAAATCAACTGCTGACGTCCACGGCGAGTTGCGTAGTAGTATCGTTTCGGATCTCGCCTTGGGAGCAGGAGTTGTTACCACTCGCTATTGTGGCATTATAGTTGCCACAGAGTGGGGTGTTGCTGACCTCCGTGGCAAGGATACGGTTGGAAGAATCTATGCGATGATCGATATTGCTCACCCCGATTTCAGAGATAGCCTCTACCAAGAGGCAAGAATAAATCGTTGTTTGATGTAGCACATACACAGAGCCGTCGACGTACACGTCGGCGGCTTATCTTTTTATATATTGATTTATATTGTCAACTATTGGTTATTAGTTATGAGTTATGAGTTATTAGCTAACTTAGATTTCTTCCGGGGTTTCTATACCCAATAGACCAAGTGATAATTTGATTACGTTGGCGCCAGCGGCAATGACCGCTAGACGATGACGGCGTGTTTTAGGGTCGGATTTAATAACCGGATATTTTTCGTAATAAGCGCTCATCGTGCCCGCAAGCTCGTAGGCGTAAGTGGCGACAATATTAGGCGATTGCGCAGTTGCCGCATCAAATATTATTGATGGAAATTGGGCGAGCTTGCGGGCAATACGCATTTCGTCGTCGTTGATGTCGCGCGCAAGACGCGCAAAACCACTTGCCTTGCGGGAAATTGATTTTAATCGAGCATAAGCATATTGCAAATATGGCGCGCTGTTACCTTCAAGCGACAACATCTTTTCCCAATCAAAAACAATTCCCGTTGCTCTGTGACTTTGCAGGTCGCTATATTTCACAGCGCCAATTCCAACTGCATGAGCGACTTTTTCCTTTTGAGATTTTGGCAAATTAGGATTCTTTTTATTGACGATAGTGTACGATCGTGAAATTGCTTCATCTAGAATTTTATCAAGCTCGACAACCCTGCCCTTACGCGTACTCATTGTTCCTTCCGGCAACCGCATAAGCCCGTGAGACGCATATATCAATAACTTATCATTAACCCAGCCTGCCATCTTCGCCACACTAAAAAGTTGTTCAAAATGAAGTGCCTGCTCGCTGCCAACATGGTAAATAACAACGTCGGCTTTATTTACGACTAGTCGATGCTTGAGCGCGCACAAATCACGCGTCATATAAAGAGTCGCGCCGTCTTTTTTAACCAGTAGCGCCGGCACTTTACCATCAGTTAATTTCACAACCAATGCGCCTTCACTTTCGGTCGCAAGTTTCTTTCTTTTTAATTCGTTGATAATATTCGCTGATGCACCGATATATGTACTCTCGCCTTTTACTTCGTCAAATTTTACACCGAGTAAATTATAAACCCTGTTAAATTCCGCTATGCTCCAAGACGAAAACTTTTTCCAAATCTTCACTGCTTCTTCGTCGCCATCTTCTAATTTTTTAAACCAATATCGTGCCTTGCCTTCGATCGATGGGTCGAGTTCGGCTTCAGTGTGAAATCGAACATATAGTCGCAACATTTCCGCAATCGGTTCGCGCTCAACAACATCCTCATTGCCCCATTTTTTATAAGCGTAAATCAGTTTGCCAAATTGCGTCCCCCAATCGCCGATGTGGTTAATACGAACGACCTTATCGCCGAGCGCTTCGTAACAATTGGCAACTGCATCTCCGATAATTGTCGAACGAAGGTGTCCCACTCCAAATGGCTTGGCGATATTGGGCGATGAATATTCGACAACCACTTTTTGTTGTTTGCCATAACTCCTAAAAGGCAATTTTACTTTTTGTGACAATTGCGACAAAAGATATTTTTTTGATAGCGTAAAGTTGATAAAACCAGGCTTGCTAATTCCTACCTCTGAAATGTATTTTGGTAATTTGAGTCCCGTAATAATCTTCTCGGCAACACCCATCGGGTCGGTACCGCGTGATTTGCCAATACGCAACGATACCGGAGTTGACAGGTCACCAAAACGCCCGTCTTTCGAATACGCTAAATCCACCGGCTCAAAAAATTTTTGGGCTTTAAGTTTCGCTGCCAGTAGTTTTTCCAGTTCAAATTTCGGATATATCATTATTTGTGATTATTGTTCGAACCCCAGTGGGGCGAGAACTATTTTGATATCGATGCTATCTTGATGGTCGTAGTTCTCGTCGATTACCCCTCGAACGATATTAATTATTGTTCGAACGTACTCGTGAGAACTATTGCGATTGATAATATCGGATGGCTAGTAGTTCTCGATGATTACACCTTCGAACGATATCTCTACTTATTAACTATTTTGATGTATTTCCTCTTACCGATTTTGACTATATGATCGCCCTTGGGAATATTACTGCGAACATCGGCTTCTTTGACTAATTCACCATCCATTGTCACTGCGTTCTGTTTAATTAATTTTATCAAATCGCTCGTTGAGGCAACCAATCCATCTTCGATCAATAAATTTCTAAGGCTCTCTCGATGAGCCCCTACCGATACTTCTCTGATATCCTCCGGCACTTCTTTTTTACTGACTGTCCTGTCGAAATATGCGCGTGCCGATTTTTCACTTCCAGGGTGAAACAGCCTAACAATATTTTCCGCCAATCTCTCTTTAATTTTTTTCGGATGGTCACTCCCCTCTTCATTTTTGAGGTCGGTGACAGTTTCCCCTAGAACTAATTTGGCATAACTTTCGACAGTGCCATCAGCAATTGACATCACCTTTCCAAACATTTCTTCCGGCGATTCCGTCAGACCTATATAATTGCCAAGGCTCTTGCTCATCTTCTTAACGCCATCGGTACCAACTAATAAATCCATAATGATGATGTCTTGCGGAATCAGATTCATTTTTCTTTGCAACGCACGACCCGCCAGAATATTAAATTTTTGGTCGGTACCGCCTAGTTCAACATCGGCTTTTAAAACAACAGAATCATATGCTTGCATCATTGGATAAATTGTTTCGTGCATCGCTAGCGGCAATCCTGCTTTGATTCGTTTTGAAAAATCATCACGCTCAAAAATTTGGTTTACTGTAAAATTCTGCATTATTTTGAGCCAGTCCCCAAACAACATTTTACCATACCATTCGCTGTTGTAGCGGATTTCAACTTTTCCTGTGTCCAAAACCAGCGATACTTGATCGAGATATGTTTTGACATTTTCCTTTATTTTTTCGGGCCCAAGAACTGGACGCTCGGATTTCCGCCCAGTCGGGTCGCCGATTTGTCCTGTAAAATCACCGATTAGAAAAATTATTTTGTGGCCAGCATCGCTAAAACGGCGCAATTGCTCGAGAACAATATAATGCCCTAAGTGCAAATCGGGTGCGCTGGGGTCCACACCCAGCTTGACGCGCAATTTTTTACCACCGCGAAGTTTGCGCTCCAAACTTGAGCGGTCGATGACTTCCGACACAGATGGTGATAAAATGTTCATGTAAGTATCATTATTGTTCGAGGCGTAATCGCCGAGAACTATTATGCCTGTTGATATCTGAACTGTTTTCAGTTCTCGCTCACTAGATCTCGAACGATATTTGTAGATTAATTAAATTTTATCTTTTTTTATGGTATACTGCAAATATGAAAAAATTATTCAAATTTAAATCAGGCGGTCTTGGTATAAGCAAAAAGAAAAACAGTAAGTGGCGACTAAAATTCCCTCGCCGCCTAAACAAAAAGAAGATTTGGCGCGTTCTATTATATGGAGTTGGAGCGTTTTTCTTGCTTGTGGTATTATTATTTGCTTGGTATTCAAAAGACCTCCCCACTCCTGAAAAACTAGCCGCTCGAACCGCCACCGAAAGTACAAAAATTTTCGATAGAGAAGGAAACTTACTTTACACAACCGGTGAAAAACGCCGAACTGTTATTGATGAGAGCGAAATGCCGGAGAGTATTCGTGAAGCAACGGTCGCTATCGAAGATAAGGATTTTTATAAGCACAACGGGTTAGATTTTTCCGGCATCTTTAGGTCAATAATCGTAGATATAACCAGGGGTGGAAAAGCACAGGGCGGATCGACTATTACACAGCAATTTGTTAAAAATGCACTCCTTTCTCCCAAGAAAACATTTACTAGAAAAATCAAAGAAGCCATTCTATCAATAGAACTCGAGCAAATAAAATCAAAAGACGAAATTCTTACGCTGTACTTAAATGAAATTCCATATGGCAGCAATATTTATGGGATTCAAGAAGCTGCAAAATATTATTTCGGTAAAGACGCTAAGGATTTAACACTGTCGGAATCAGCGACTCTCGCCGCATTACCTCAAGCACCCACGTACTATTCCCCTTATGGCACACACACCGATGCTCTTTTTGCTAGAAAAAACAAAGTTCTCGACAGTATGGTAGAAATGGGTTATATCACCCAAGAAGAAGCCGAGGCCGCAAAAAAGGAAGCGCCAAACTCCGAGAATCAGAATTTTGTTGCCAGCAAAGATAACATAAAAGCGCCTCATTTCGTTTTGTTTGTTCGTGAGCGGTTAATTGAGTTGTACGGCGAGCAAATGGTTAACGAGGGCGGTCTACAAGTTACAACTACATTAAACAGCGAGTTGCAGGATATCGCGCAATCATCGATTGATGCAAATGTAAGTAAAATACAAGCTCGTGGCGCCAGCAATGCCGCACTGGTTTCACTTGATCCAAAAACCGGTCAGATACTGTCTATGATAGGTAGTATTGATTATTTCGATACAGACAATGACGGCAATGTCAATGTTACAGTTGCCAACAGACAACCCGGATCATCTTTTAAACCAATCGCTTACGCCACCGCATTTAAGAAAGGGTATAACCCTGCCACGACATTGTATGACTTAAAAACAGATTTTGGTGGCGGATATGAACCCAATAACTACGATGGTCAGTTCCGAGGTCCGGTTTCGACACGTTTTGCGCTTGCCAACTCCCTAAATATCCCGGCGGTAAAAATGCTTTCACTTGCCGGAATCGACAATACTATTGAAACCGCCGAAGATATGGGTATTACTACATTAACAGACCCCGATAGCTACGGTTTAGCATTAGTTCTCGGTGGCGCAGAAGTTAAGCCGCTTGAACTTGCCGGAGCTTACGGAACTTTTGCCAATAATGGTGAGTATGCAACCACAACACCATTTTTAAAAATCACCGATTCTGCCGGTAATATACTTTACGAATTCAAAGAGGG
>CAZPNA010000040.1:0-5871 GCA_964588135.1 uncultured Candidatus Saccharibacteria bacterium
CAAGAAGCATTTGTGCTTCTTCGCTGGCATTGTCAATTTTAGCCTGTTCAAACTTACGAGTGGTCAGGCTCAAAAGGTCGCTCACGCTCTGCTTCGTCGAGTGCTTCTTGGTATAAAATTTCTTTGTCATATTCGGCCAATTCATTAATAATTGGATCGATGTTGCCATCGAGTATTTTTTCCAATTGCCCCCACGATTTGTTAACTCTGTGGTCTGTAATTCTATCTTGTGGGAAATTATATGTTCTAATTTTTTCCGACCGGTCGCCCCTGCCAACCTGACTTTTTCGGGCCTCGGAAATACTCTTTCGTTTTTTCTCTTCCTCGATAGCAAAAAGTCTCGACCGCAAAACTCCAAGCGCTTTTTCCCTATTTTTGAGTTGAGATCTCTCATCTTGGCAAGTTACTACAATTCCAGTTGGAATGTGGGTTATGCGAACGGCGCTATTGGTAGTGTTGACGCTTTGTCCGCCACAACCGGAGGAATGAAAGACATCCATTCGTAGATCGCTTTGGTTGATTTCAATTTCTGTCTCGGGCACAATCGGTAAAACTGCGACAGTTGCCGCTGATGTGTGGATTCTGCCCGACTTTTCAGTTTTGGGAATTCTTTGAACCCTATGAACTCCGCTTTCGTAGCTAAGTAAGCGATAAGCATCCTCGTTGCGAATCTGCGCTGTAAAATCCTTTATTCCCCCAATTGAATTTGCGCTTGAGTTGAGAATCGATACTTTCCACCCGCGTTTTTCAAAATATTTCAGATACATCCTAACGAGGTCGCCGGCAAAAAGTTCTGCTTCGTCGCCACCGGTACCCGACCTAATTTCCAGAATAACTCCATCAAATTTCGGAGACTTTATTTCGACTACCTTGTTTTTGAGATCATTAATTTCTTCGCTCGCCAACTGTTTTAGTTCCGGGTCGTCCGTTGACGCCAACAATGCTTCATTTTCACCGATTCGATTTACTAAATCAAGAACAGTTTTGTCCACTTTATTTTACTTCTTTATTATCTTTTGTCGGCTTGGAAATCTTTTTTGCTTTTGGCTTTGAGGCAATTTCTTTTTGCTTATTTAGTCGATTTTGGAATCTTGTCACTCTTCCGGCGGTATCAACCAATTTTTGGTTGCCGGTATAATATGAGTGGCAGTTGCTACAAACTTCAACTTCAATTTCCGGAACTGTTGCTCCGGTTGTAAAACTGTTGCCACAGGCGCATTTTACCTTAGCATCTGGGTACCATTTTGGGTGAATATCTTTTTTCATCTTATTATTTCTTTAAACTAATATGTGTTCTACTTTTGTTAGGCTACCATTTTTCAAACCAAATATCAACACTTTTATCAATTTATCGAGTTTTTTCTTGACATTACGCGCGGGCAATGTACTATCAAAGTAGAAACTAATAATATTATTTGGCGGAGGGGGTATGAAAAGAAAATATTATCGGTTGGGTGGATTTACTCTAATCGAACTACTGGTTGTAGTTGCTATTATCGCTGTCCTCGCTTCGCTGATTATAATCAATTTAAACTCAAAAAGAAAAATCAGCTCTATTAATTCTCTGCAAAAAACCGCACAGCAGATTGTTACGTCGGCACAGTTGTATCTGGATGATAACCCTTCCGCCAACTCTGTATCCATAGATTACCTTATACCCGACTATATGACTGCTCTCCAAAAAAATCAGGAAATAATCGGTGGAGTGGTTTCGCTGGTTGGTGGCTCGAGCAGTTTTGAACTTATGGATAACGGTGGCGCTGCCGATGGTTGTGTTGCCAGAGTGACCGAGGGCCAAGTTCCCACTACCGAAGAAATCTCTGAAACATGCGAGTAGAAAATAAATTATCCAATTAACCTAATTGATCTAATTATTCTAAGGAATTACCAACGACAGAAAATCCCAAAAGAATATTTATTAGATTTGTATTATTTGGGATTTGATTTGTTTAGGATTTCATTAGAGTAATTAGAATAATTAGAACAATTGTTTTACTTTTTGACTTTGGGCTGTTGACTTTCAGGTGTCGCTGGGGTATTATCAAAATGTTATGAAAACAACAACACTACCAACACTTCGAGAAATGTTCGAAGCCGGTGTCCACTTTGGACACAAAAAGCAATATTCAGATGCTCGCGGTCGCGACTATTTTTACTGTGTCCGCGACAAAGTAGTAGTTATCAACTTAGAAAAAACTCGTAGTGCTCTTGAAAAAGCGCTCGGATTTTTGGCTGAAAAATCCGCCAGCGGTTCAACTATTCTATTTGTTGGTACCAAACCGCAAGCAAGAGAAATCATCAAGCAAGTTGCAACCCAGCTTGATATGCCCTTTGTTGTAAACAGGTGGCTTGGTGGAACATTGACCAATTTTGAAACTATTGAACGAAACCTAAAGAAACTAAAGAAGCTCGAAGAAGAATTAAACGATGTTAATAGTCAAAAAACAAAGAAAGAAAAAACAGTATTAAAGAGGACTATCGACAGATCTAAATATAATTTGAGCGGTATGGAAAAATTAAACCAGTTGCCGCAAGTCCTGTTTATTATCGACCCGGTTGAAGAAAAGTTGGCAATTAAAGAAGCGACGATGATAGGTATTCCAACCGTTGCGATAATGGATACCAACGCTAACCCGCGCAACATCACATATCCAATTCCAGCTAACGATGACACACCGGCATCGCTGGGGCTTGTTATGGAGCTTGTAGAAAAAACAATTAAAGATAATTACAAACAAAAAAACGAGCAGGCAGATACTAGCGTAAAGGATGATAAGCAAGAAAAACCAGTCGCAAAAGCCGAAGTAAAAGCAAAGATAAAATAAAAAGAGGAATGATGATATCAGCAGAGACAATCAAAAAAATCAGAGAAAATATCAGTGCCGGTGTTATGGATTATAAAAATGCGCTCGACGAGGCACAGGGTGACGAAAAAAAAGCAATTGAAATTCTGAAAAAGAGAGGTGCTGTTATTGCTGGAAAAAAAGCCGAAAGAGAAACCTCACAAGGGCTAATTGAAACATATACTCATATGGGAAGAATCGGCGCTATGATTGAAGTCAATTGTGAAACTGATTTTGTGGCTAAAAACCCTGAATTTAAAGAATTTGTACATGACTTGGTTTTACAAGTTGCGTCACTTGATTCCGACAAAATGGATGATTTGCTAAAAATGGATTTAATAAAAGAACCGGGTAAAACCGTTCAAGATCTTTTGACTGAAAAAATCGCCAAAATCGGCGAGAACATTGTAATCAAGCGCTTCGTCCGCTACGAACTCGGCGAATAAAGTTAACTCATAGCTAATAACTCATGGCTCATAACTGCGGTGTGCCTTCGGCACAATTATTGTTCGAGGCGTAATCACCGAGAACTACAAACTTATATTAGTCGTTTGTCACAGTAGTTCCCATGAGTACATTCGAACAATAAGATGAGATTTTCCACATTCAAATTTATAAATACTATAATTTTTTTGCTTTTCTTGACTAAAAGAGAAAATTTCCATATATTTAAATATCGATCCTTGAAAAACAGACACCGCGCTTAGCGCGGAGATGATAAAAAGGGTATGGCAGAGGGGAAGTGCTCAAAATGCCATCTGAGATATTCATCGAGAGCGATGAAGAAGAGCCACTCGGAAAGTATCCGTATCAACCCTACTATCACCCATATCGCTCCAGACCACGGAGACGCCTCGAGTGGTGGGGAAGAGAAGAGAAGAAGCGAAACGACAAGGGTCCGAAGATCATTCTCTACATTTGGTATGTGGGCAAGTTGCGACTATCTGTTGTAGCCAAAGGTATCCTTCCAAGCGGGGGTATTGCCGAGTTTCAACACAATGTTGTGATCGATAGTAATGATCACACACTAAGCATAACCCGGTGCTTGGGTCGAAATAGGGATCTACATGTAGTCGAATTGCTGTATAACTGGTCAAGCCGTCTTTCCGACCTTGCAGATGCCGTGAGGTTCGGGAGACGATATCTCGGTCAAATCGCCGTTGATGCGCGTATATTGTTTGCGCGCTTGTACAAAGCCGAAGGGGAAAATGTTTCTCCGAGAGATTTCTCCGTTTTCTTTCGCACGGGTCCACCGGAATAACGCAAAAGGTTTCCGGCGGGCCTTTTGCTTTTATGGGTGGAAAAAGGCATAATATAAATAAATAACAAATCACAAGCAACAAATTACAAACAAGCACCAAGCTATAAGTAAATCTCAAATCACAAGCACCAAATTACAAATAAATCTCAAAACCCAAATCTCAAATATCAAAATGACAGTGCAAAGTAATTAATTATCATTATTATTCATAAATCAAATAAGGAATCCCTCCAGCAAGGTCGACCCAAGGGGTCCCCTTCGGGGGGATAACAGCGATACAGATTCTTCGTTTACACTTCAGAATGACAAAAAAGAAAGGCGATTATTATGGCATATAATTTACGCAACTCGGAAATGGAAATGGATAAAATCCTCGACAGACTTAGTGAGGAATTTTCTAAAGTGCGCACTGGGCGAGCGAC
The DNA here is from genome assembly GCA_964588135.1 of uncultured Candidatus Saccharibacteria bacterium. GTDB lineage: Bacteria > Patescibacteriota > UBA1384 > UBA1384 > UBA1384 > CAZPNA01. The sequence continues at coordinate 4,527 of CAZPNA010000040.1, forward strand.
TTCATCGCTAGTTGATGATATTATGGTACCCTACTATGGTTCATCAACCCCCCTGAAACAAGTAGCATCAGTAACTGTTCCCGAGCCATCGATGATAGTCATCCAACCATGGGATAAAAACGCTCTTGGTGATATCGAAAATGCCATCACTAACTCTAACAAAGGTCTTTCTGCAACCAACGATGGCAACGTTGTTCGCGTTAAAATCCCATCATTAACTGAAGAACGCCGCCGAGAATTAACAAAGCTTGTTGAAGCGCAGGCGGAGGAGGCGCGAGTGGCCTTGCGCAACATTCGCCAAAGCCAATGGCAACAAGTTTTGGGTGAAGTAAAAGTTGGCAAGGCAACGGAAGATGATAAATACCGCGCCGAAAAAGATTTAAACGAATCAATTAAAAAATATAACGAAAAAGTCGAAGAATTAGCCAATAGTAAGATTAAAGAAGTAGAAACCATATAAATATCTCAAAGTCCAAATCTCAAATCTCAAAGTTACATCTTAAAATTTAAAATTTTGCATTGCCATTTTGAATTTTAAGGTTTGGATTTTGAATTAAATTTATGTTAACATTCATCGTCTTCATCATCATACTGGGGTTGCTGATATTTGTTCATGAATTTGGGCATTTTATTGTGGCGCGATGGTGTGGTGTCGAAGTTAAAGAATTTGCTTTTGGTTTCCCCCCGACCATTTGGAAAAAAGAGTACAAAGGGACTGTTTATAAAATCAATTCAATTCCCATTGGTGGCTACGTTAAAATGCTCGGCGAAGACGAGGAAGTAAAAAATCCTCATTCTTTCTCCAGCCAAAAAGGCCGCAAGAAAATGGCAATTGTCGTCGCTGGGGTTTTGATGAATCTACTCGTTGCTTATTTATTTTTTGTCATCGGATACCTTATTGGTATGTCACCGGTGGCGCTTGATGCCAACACACTTGGTGGCGAGCACACAAACCAAGTTGTAATTTCATCGGTTGATGAAAATTCACCAGCCACCGATGCGGGTCTTAAGTCAGGTGACTTAATCAACGGTTTCGCCAGTGCTGAAGAATTTTCTGCTTGGACTACTGCCAACCGTGGTTCAACTCAAACTATTTCTGTAAGTAGCGGTCAAGCAACAAAAGATGTATCAATCAATCTTCGCGAAAACCCCGATGAATTGGCTCTCGGTGTCGCAATCGGCGGGCAGGGGACGGAGGTTAAGCTCGGGCTCGGCGAGGCGTTGGTGGCAGGCGCGCGCGAGGTTGGTGCATTTACCGCTCTGACTGGTAAATTCTTATGGAATGTCATATCCAATGTTTTTGGGCACGCGCGCCTGCCGGAAGAGGCAAAGGATGTTTCGGGAC
>CAZPNA010000041.1:0-4937 GCA_964588135.1 uncultured Candidatus Saccharibacteria bacterium
CGACCACATGTCAAATTGTCAAAGTGTCAACAACCCGATTATAAATTACAAATTATTTTTTTGGGATTTGATTTTATTTGTCACGCAGAGCGTGATCTGGCTCTGCCAGAGGATTTTTTAGGTCAATTAGAGTAATTAGGTTAATTAGAATAATTGCATTCAATACGTGGTAAAATATACCTTGCAAGGGGAAATTTATTAAATAGCTCGAAACACGAGCCAGTTTGTGGGTGTATGGTGAATAAAGAGATTCAAGAAGTAGAAAAGAAAATCGCCCGTATTCAGAGGAGTACTCGAACTCTCTTTCCGTTTATGACGCCGGCGCATGAATATTGCCGAGAGCATTCAAAGCCATATTACAGGTGGCATACTTATCGTTTCTCCGATGCATTTCATTGGTTATTATTAATATTATTTATCGCTGGCACGGTTTTTGGATACTACGGAATGTTTAGCGCGCAAAAATCTCAAAAAGCCCAAGCAGCTACTGAAACTATCAGACCGACCAACGCATATAACCCACAGTCGTGGTCGAACCCGGCTAATGGTTATGATGGGAACACTAGTACATATACAAATAAATCAAGGCCATCAGCTACACCATCAATTTCGTTTGGTGCATCCTCCAGTGGTGAATCGACGGATGCTTGGGCAAGTAAAGCAAACACATGGACGGCGGCGACTGTTTATATAACATTTCAAAAATCATCAGGTATGAGTGGTTGCACTACGTCTATTACAATTACCGATAGTGCGGGTAATTTAAAGCATACAGTTATGGCTGCGACCTATGCTGCAGTGGCAAAAACTGAATTTAGCCAGGCGCTTAATGAATCTGATTGGGGAAGTGGGTTCTCTAATATTTCTGATTTAAGGGTTAGGGTTAACGGTGTAAATGGGGGGATGTGTATTGCGGAAGCAAACTATGTATATGATACTCGTATTGATGGTACTTATTCAGACGCCTTCACGATTTCCGGTACTTGCAAGCAAGCAGATATGTCAACTAATTGTACCGATAGTGAAACAGTTAAGGTAGCTTACGGTACATCTGTCCAAGCGGCGACCGGTTCAACATCAAGTGGCTCTTGGTCGATTACTCCCGCATCTGCTCCCTCAAGTGGTCAAGTGGTAACGATATTTATCGACGGCGTTGCCGATGCCAATGAAGCAAATGACGTTACGAAATACGATGGATCGGGTAGTTTAACCGGAGTGAGTCTCTTTGAAACAAACTTATCAATTGGCAGTGAAGACAACCAAACTTTATCCAATGCCGATATATCAACATATGATAATTCTGTCTCCGGTGACGAAGATATATTCTTTAATGTAGATAGCTCAAACGATTTAACCACCGGACTATCTTCGCCTCCAACAGGTAGTTTTTATTTAAAATCGGGCAATACATACAGGCCTGATTCTGGTAGCTCGGGTAATCTAATCACCCACGATATTGTTAATGATGGTACCATTACCGCTGATGGCAATACGTTTAACGCTAATGGCAAGTGGGATAATAACAGTGTATTTACAGCTGGGGAATCGACTGTGATATTGAGTGCTACTAGCGGGACAGAAACAATTGACTCTACTAGCTCAACAACGTCAACTTTTAATAATCTTACTTGTGGTAGTGGTAGTGGTAGCGCAACTTGGAATATGTCTTCATCTCTCGACATCGATAGTAACCTTACTATCGATTACGGCACTCTTGCTATGAACGGTTCAAACAATATTAACTTAGCCGGTAATTTGTCAATCGGTTCAAATGGCAATTATACAAAAGGAACAGGTGTATTTACTTTCGATGGCGAAACAGGCGGGTCGGGAAGCGTTGGTACTCAAACAACTATCGGCACTGGTTCGCTAACTATTGCTTCTCGCCAACTTGTCAGAACATCTGGCGGTACACTCTATTCATTTATCAATGATGGCGGTTCTTGTGAAATCTGGAAATCATCTGACGGATCGAGCTGGAGTGAGCAAGATTCATCGAATAATCCGAGCTGTACCAGTGGTCGTGCAATAGCCGCCGCTATCGACAGTTCTGGTACTATTCATCTTGCATATACAGCAACTGGTACTAACATCAATTATGATACTTTTTCTACATCAACCGACTCATTTGGTACTGCAGCAACTGCAGTATCGCTTGGTTCATATGATACTACTGACCTGGATTTGGCGGTTGACTCTAACAGTATCCCGCATCTCGTTTATGGTTATGCCGATTCAAGTGGCCTCAATTACGCGGCGAAATATACAAACAGAGTAGGGGGAAGCTGGAAATCATCAGTAAATATCGAAACGAACAGTGGAGATGTTTACCCTTTTATTTCAAATAGCATTGTTATTAATGAAGATAATATTCCTGAAGTGGCATATATCGACTTACCTGATGATACGGTTAATGCGGCGGTTGGTAACGCTAATAATGCGTCTTCTTTTACTTTGGCAGATGTCGACACAAGCGTAAATGACGTTGATGGTCAAAGAGGAGTAACTATCGGTGTCGATTCTGGTGGAAATACGTGGGTAGGTTATACAAAGAAAACGACTAATTATGTTACTCTAAAATCCAACGCAGACGGAGGGTCGTGGAGTAGTTGGTCGTCGGAGATCACCGACTCAAATGTTGGTTACGAAGTATCGATAACAATTGTCGGTACCGATATTTATGCATTTTACGAAGATGATAATGATGATATAGTTTTTGATAAATATGGTGCTAGTTGGTCGGGAGAAACCGTCGTTGGGTCGGGAACCTACCAAGATGCTCACGCGAAATATAGCTATTATAATAATAACGGTTCGTCGAGTCAGGTCGATGTAATTTATTCCGATGGTAGTAATGTCTATTGGAACAAGTATTCTTTTCCCACTTCGGCATCGACATGGACAGACAGTCGCAGCACAAAAGCGGATATGGGAGATGTCGAAATTAACGGTACTACAAAAACAGTTAATCTTGGATCTTCGGCTACTGCTACATCGATCGATATCAAATCCAGCCAAACTTTTGGGCTTGGATCATCTGGCTATACTTTTATTTTGACTGGTTCTGGAACGGGGTCGAGCCGACCGCTAATAGTGTCAGGTACATTAAACGAAGGGTCAAGTTCAACTATTCGTCATACAGGAACATCGGCAACCAGTGTTTTAGAAGAAACGTATAATAATTTGGAAATCAAACCAGCTTCCGGCTCACCAACGTATACTATTGGTACCACGGGTAGCGCCGGGGGAGTTGGCACACAAAGCAAGATCGACGATGCTGGCAACCCAGGTGTTCAGGTTGGGTCAACTCGTCAAGTGGTGAGAACTTCAGCTGGCACCCTTTATGCTTTTGTTAATGATACTGGTTCGTGTGAAATTTGGAAATCAAGCGATGGTTCAAGTTGGACAGAACAGGATTCATCAAACAACCCCGCCTGCGCTAATAATGCTTATCCAATTTCTTCGGCTATCGATAGCTCTGGTGTTATCCATTTAGCTTATTATGATGACGGCGGATACACGCCTATTCCGCTAAAATATAGACCTTTCTCGACGTCAACTGATACATTTGGCACAGAAGAAACGGCAGAGAGTTTTTCTACGTTACCGAGCCAAGATATGGATTTGTCAGTTGACTCAAATAATATTCCTCATCTTGCATATTCTTATACGGATATGGTACTCGGTGGAGATGCATATGTGGGTTACAAAAACCGCGTTGGCGGTAGTTGGAAGTCAACGGTGGTGGTCGATACTATTACAACGGGTAGTGCTCCAAGCCCAATTGATATTGAAATTAACGAGGATAATATTGCTGAAATTGGATATATTGACATCAGCAATACTTCAGCAAAAGCGGCTGTGGGTAATGTAAACAATGCAACTAGCTTTACGGCACAAACACTTGATAGTAGTGTTTCGATATCTACTTATATCAAAGGAGTATCGGTTACTATAGATTCCAGTGGTAACACCTGGGTTAGCTATGTTGATAATTCTACAAATTACATTACTCTGATAAAACATAATGATGGCGATGCATGGAGCACATGGCAATCATCTATTACGGACTCTAACGTTGGTTATGAACCTTCTATTGCGGCTAATGGCAGTGACGTTTATCTTTTCTACGAGAACGATGCCGACGATATTGCTTTTGATATGTATGACGGAAGCTGGGCCGGAGAAACAACTGTTGCCACGGGGACATATCAAGATAGTCATGCCAAATGGAGTTATTTCAATAACAACGGGGGTACCAATCAGATGGATGTTTTATACTCTGACGGCACAGATGTTTACTGGAATGATTACAGTTTGCCAAGTAGCCCCGGGACAATTACAACAACCGGTACTTTTACAATTGGTGATGGGACAAATGCGTTTAGCCCCCGCAAAACAAAAACCCCACAACAAACGTTGTTGCCGGTGCTTTCACTATCGCATCAAGCGCATCATATACAGCGTCGGCTACAGCGACCTTTAGCGTCGCGGGTGCGCTGACTAATTCGGGCACGTTCACTCATTCTAGTGGTACTGTCACTCTCGATGGTTCGAGTACTCAAACTGTTACCTGCGGTTCATCAACTTTCAATAATATTACATCAACCAATTCATCGGGACTGACTTTTTCCGGCTCTTGCACAACCGCTGGTACTTTTTCCCATAATACCGGCTCAACAACACTGACTTTTGATGATGGCTCAACTTATGCCTTTAATACTATCGATATAGATGGGTCAGCTTCGAATCTTGTAACAATGGTTTCGTCAAGCTCGGGGACGCAGTGGTATTTTAATGTAACTGCGGCAACGCCGACTGTAACTTATGTTGACGCCAAGGATTCCAACGCTTCCGGTGGTAGTACTATCATCGCCAGCGACGGTTCTTGTGTCGATAGCGGCAATAACGTCAACTGGGATTTCACCGGAAGCGTT
>CAZPNA010000041.1:4947-5852 GCA_964588135.1 uncultured Candidatus Saccharibacteria bacterium
TACCAATCCGTATGGCGGTTCTGGTAATACCGCCATTGCTGATGATACGACCAGTTGGAACTTCCAAGCGAAAGTAACCGACGATGATGGTCCAACTGACATCAATTACATCGAATTAAGATTAGCAAACGGCTCCGACAGTTCACTGCCGTACGACAGCTTAAAATTCCGCTATACGCGAAGCACAGACACATTTTCTGAAGTTGCTGATACGCAAAACGCCGCAACACTTACATCAACTAGCGGAGACGCCACATCTTCTGGCAACCAGTGGACGGTGAATTTCAAGATAGAAATTAATGCTAATTTTCTTGATAAAAACACAAATTATAGCGGGGAGCTTTACTCAATCGATTCTTTTTCAAATGATGACGATACCAATTACACCGGGCTTTACGAAGTAGAATCATTATCTCTGACACTGGACGTTGACTCGGCAACAGTTGCTTTTGGAAATTTGTTGCCGGGAAGTGTTGTGACTGGTACAACAGTTGCTACTGTTGATACTAATTACCCTAATGGCTATTCACTATCAATACATGATAGTGTGTCGGGCGCTTGGTCGGCACTGCTCCACACTGATAGCACAACTCGTATTGCCGATTATGCCGGCACTATTGCTACTCCGACTTTGTGGAGCGGAACGGGACTTGGCGTGTGTGTTTACTCGGCTACTAACAAGGAAGCAAAGTGGGGTACGGGTACTACCGAAGCGGATAGCAATAACAAGTATGCCGGTGTGCCGGAGACAGCTGGCATAATCCATACAAAAACAGGCTCGCCGACAGTGAGTGACGCGACAAGTATCGGCTATAAAGTTGTGGTGCCAACCACCCAAAAAACAGGCTCATATTCCGGAATTGAAACATATACAGCTACGGGGGTGTTAGAATAAAATATCAAAA
>CAZPNA010000042.1:0-5676 GCA_964588135.1 uncultured Candidatus Saccharibacteria bacterium
ACGCTAATATTATTGTTGGTGCCGTTTGCTTTATCAAAAGCTGATGATGGAGTCGCATCAAAAGAGAATGATAACAAAGTATCAGTCTATTTCTTTAATGCGGATGGTTGCCCTCACTGTGCTGATGAAGAAGAATTTCTAGATAAGCTAAAATACAAATATCCGTCAATCATAATTCGCGATTTCGAAATAACTAAAAGCAGTGAAAATGCCGAATTATTGAAACAGGTGGGTGAGGCGATGGATTTTCGGGTATCCGGTGTACCAGTGACGGTTATCGGCAAGTATAATTTTACCGGGTTTGGCAGTGAAGAAACAACGGGCGTAAAAATAGAAGAAGCTATCAAGTGCGCCCTTGAGCAAGGCTGTAGCGATATGGTTGCTGGACTTGCATCATCATCACAGTCACAGGATGATACAGACAAGACATCATTAACAATACCTGAATCTGTACATGTACCAATCTTTGGAGAAATCAGAACAAGTCATCTATCGCTACCGTTATTTGCTATTATCCTCGGGTCAATCGATGGTTTTAACCCTTGCGCTATGTGGGTTTTGTTGTTTTTGATTACTCTACTACTTGGAATGAAAAACAGAGCTAAAATGTGGGTACTGGGAATCACGTTCATCGTCGCATCGGCTTCTGTATATTTCATTTTTATGTCGGCGTGGCTCAATATCATCCTTTTTATCGGTTTTGTGGTTTGGGTTAGGTATGCAATAGGGTTTTTAGCGCTCGGTGCCGGCGGGTATAACATAAAAGAATTTTTTACAAGTAAAGATGGAGCCTGCAAGGTTACGTCCGGTGAAAAAAGACAGAAAATATTTGAAAAGTTAAAAACTACAATATCGCAAAAGAATTTTTTTGTTGCAATAGTTGGGATAATCGCACTGGCGTTCGCTGTTAACCTAGTTGAACTGGTTTGCTCGGCAGGCTTGCCGGTAGTTTACACGCAGGTTCTGTCGATGAGCAATCTATCGACCTTTGGATATTATGGATATATATTGTTATACATCCTTTTCTTTATGCTCGATGACATTATTATTTTCTCGATAGCGATGATAGCTTTGCGCGCTACTGGACTGACTACAAAATATACACGCCTCTCACATCTTCTCGGCGGTGTGATTATGATTATCATCGGCATTATTATGATTGTGAAACCCGAATGGCTGATGTTCGGTTGAATTTATCCTTAACCAACTTACGTACACCTACGAGGTGTACGTACGGTTATTAAACTTATGGTTCACAGATTACTATTTGACCGCCACGTACACCTACGAGGTGTACGTGTCCAGGTTCAGCCCGAATATTTATCGATTGTGAGGTATTTGATAATAGAGAGATCGCGCTGATAGTCTTTGTGGTCTCTGACGAATTTTTCGTATTGAATGTGGTTCATATCGATAATGTCTTTGAATTTACATAAATTCTCACCATCGTTTTCGCCAATATATTCCTTATAAGATGAATATGCCCAGTCGTCGACATCGTCAACCAATCCAGCCGATGTCGGATTCAAATGAAGATAGCGAGACAAATGAAGCAATTGTTCATCGTGAGTCACAAGTACACTTTTGAACCTTCCTGCCCACAGAGGTCCGGTCCGCTTGTGCTTAGTATTAAAATATCTTGAATATCCATTAAGGACTCGTGACATATATTTTGCAATACCTTTATCAGCCTTTTGCATGAGGATGATATGGACATGAGTTGGCATAATACAATATGCAACAATTTCCACTAGACAATTATTTTTGGCAATGCATTCATTAAGTATTCTTTTTTGCATTTCTGTCGTTAGCTCAAGGTAGCGCGAGTATTTATGTGTAAAATCGAAGAATCTATAAACACTCATTAACTGATAGAACCTATCATATTCTTCTTGATCGTTGAAGATTATAAATTTGGCGATACTCCGTGAGTATATGTGATAATAATGCCCGTTAGTAAGTTCTTCTTTTCTAAACTGTGCCATACGAATATTATACTATACTCTATAACCGTACACTTCCACCTCGTAGGTGTACGCATAGGTCCTTATTGACAGGTTGGTGAAAGACTATTTAACCACCACGTACACCTACGAGGTGTACGTAAGTCGGTTAGGTAAATAGGGGGTGGGATGAGGTTTGAAATACTCTTTACAATGTGTGGTAAAATATAACTATACTAAACTCGTATGGATGGAGGGGATTTGTTTGGGTATAAAGATTTAAATATTAAAAAGATTTTCAAAGGATCTTGGAATCTGAAGGTTTTTGCATTGACCGCCACTATTGGAATATTAGGAATATTTCTTATCAGTTTTTTAGTTTACCCCCAACTCTCCCAAAAAAGCGAACCTGCATCTGCCGCTGTTGGATGGAACGACTTAGGCGGTGGAATGGGAGGCACAAGCGGTATAGTTCATGTTGTTGGAACCTATGATGGTGATATTTATGCTGGAGGAAATTTCTCAGTGGCTGGTGGTGTGCTGGCAAGTCAAATTGCAGTGTGGAATGGTTCAAGCTGGAATGCTATGGGAAGTGGAGTTGATTCTGGTCCCGAATCATTTGTGGCAGGCAGCGACGGTTTGTATGTTGGTGGACGTTTTTTGACAGCAGGAGGAGTAGCTGTAAATAATATTGCAAGATGGGATGGTTCTAACTGGCATGCGGTTGGGAGTGGTGTTGAAGGTGAAGAAAAAACAGTATCTGCGCTTTGTGCTAGTGGCGATGATATATATGCTGGCGGAAATTTTACAAATATTGGTGGGGTTGGAGCTAATTATATTGCTAAATGGTATGGCTAAAGCTGTATTGCCCTTGGAAGCGGAGTAAATAATCAAGTTGATACATTATTGTGCGATGGTACTGATATCTACGCAGGAGGATCTTTTACAACTGCAGGGGGAAATCCTGTCAACTATATCGCTAAATGGGATGGCTCAAGCTGGAGTGCCCTTGGAAGTGGTGTGAATAGTGGTGTAAATAGCATTGTATCTGATGAGGCGAATATTTATGCTGGCGGGTGGTTCACTACAGCTGGAGGTGCAGAAGCAAACTATATCGCTAAATGGGATGGCTCAAGCTGGAGTGCCCTTGGAAGTGGTGGAGACTCTGCTGTCGATTCGTTAGCTATAATAGATGAAACTTTATATGCTGGTGGCTTCTTTCAGCACATGGGAGGTGTTGAAGTAAATTATATTGCCCAATGGGACGGTTCAAATTGGTATGACTTAGATGGTGGTACGAGCGGGACGGTATTCCAGCCTTTTGTGCTATCGATGATCTCTCACAATAATAATCTTTATGTTGGGGGCCAGTTTACAACTGCGGGTACTGAAACCGTCAATTATATTGCTCGTTACGAAGAGGACCCTAATCCTCCATCCGACCCATCAAGTCTCGCTCAAAAACAAACAAGCGGAACTAATATACCATCTGGTGGAACGATATCTGAAGCGTCGGTGCTATATGAAGGTGACTTATCTGACCCTGATGGCGATACAGTCCAATTGTGTGTTGAGAAAAAGCCGGTGGGGACGGCTTTTACAAACACAGAAGATAGTTGCGGATCGCTGGTAGCGTCGGGTTCAACCGGTTCAAATACGATATCAAATCAAGCCGACGGTTCATACCGTTGGCAAGCTCGCGCCAAAGACTCAACGGGGTTATACTCGAGCTGGGTAGAATTTGCCACTGGTACAAATTACATTATTAGTACAGGTGGTGGAGGTGATGACGATATTGTACCCGACGATGACGACGATGATAACGATGACGATACAACCCCGACTAATCAACTCGAGGTTATCCCTCCCGAAGTAACGGTTGTCCCCGGTGAAACATCGGAAACTATTACAATCAAAAATCTTAAGAAACTAAGCGATGAAAATGGTGGCACGGTTTGTTTGTGGGTACCGGGGTCGCAGTGGAAAAATATCTTTGTTCTAGAAAAACCCAATGGCTCTGATAGCGTCACCGGTCACGATGCGTTCGTTATTGATGGCGACGACGTTACCCTTAAACTGCGAGGAATCAGCGTTGGTACAGGACAAATGTATGTTAGCACTTCAAGGGGTTGTAGCGCTTGTGAAAAAAATGGTGAGTGTGAAACATCAACAGGCAACCCCGTTGTACTCAATATCAACGTAGTTCGTGGTGGCGGTGGCGGTGATGATACCGGTGACGATGATGATGACACAATCGGAATAGTTGACGATGACCCAATTGTCGGAGGAAGAATTACTAATGGTAGTATTCTTGATAAATCCCTGCTCCAAACCCTTTATGATATTCTATCGGCACCTTTCAAGGCTCTAGGAGTAAGCGACAGCACCCTTTCAGCCTTTTTTGCCGGTGCCGGCATATTGTTTTCAGCTCTGGGCTCACTAGCAGCTCCCATCAGTAATATGTTAATCGTTCCAACCTTTATCAGTGATACTGTCGCATCAACATGGAACAGTATCTTGATGTTCTTCGGTGTTAAGAAGCGTAAAAGAGAAAGACAGGGGAGAGTCATTGAAGCCGGCACCGATTTAGCAGTCCCTTGGGCAACAGTCAAAATCCTCAAAATGGAGAAAATCGGCGGTATCTACAATAAACGAGTAATCGCCACTACCAAAACCGATAAGCAAGGATATTTCCGATTTATCGTTCCTCCCGGTGAATATACCATCCTCGCCGAAAAGAAACCATACGAAATGTATGTTGGTAAATCCAGAAAGTATTATTCACAAAACACTCTCCTTAAAATCGCAGATTATAAGCACGGCGAGATAAATGTCAGAGTAGCCATGACTATTCCGCAAGGGTACTTGAAAAAAAGACTGCCCGCCTTTAAAATCCTCGGTAAATTTGAGGTGTTCTTTAAGGTAACATCTTATGTGATTATGATACTTGGTACGATAATTGCTATTTACGCTGTGGTCTATAATTATTCAACATATAATTTAGCAATAATAATTTTTTAAAATTTATTTTTTTAATAAAATTTTGTTTTTTGGTATTTTGGTTTTTTTGTTAATTTATGTAATATCTCTAAAAACAATTTCCCCATGGGGTGAAACAATTGATAGGTCTAGCAAGGAACCAATTGATTTAGCGCTAGTTAGAATTCTAGATGATAAGGGAAATAGAGTTCTGCGAACATCAGTTACAGATGCTATGGGTAAATATACGGCACTTTTGCAGAGGTCAAAATATCAAGTTAGGGCTAGTAAATACGGCTATAAGTTGCATAACCCCATTAAAGTTAACATCAAAGAAACTAAAGGCGTTTTGTCGGAAACTCTGCTTATGGATAAGTCGAAAGAGATGGATTAGATCAGTAGAAGGTAGAAAGTGTAAAGTAGAAGGTAAGACTAATAACTCCCCTCCTTTATAAGGAGGGGCGGTCAAGGTACTCCTTGACGGGGAGGTGGGAGTTTTTGATTATTTTAAATTGTAAATTTTATTTGTGCCTTTACAGCTAAATAAGCCGAGTTCTGTATCCTTCGACAATGCTCAGGATGATAGCTATCTATCTATGCGGCAAGACTGAAAGTATCCTAACGAGAAGCTAGTGGTGATTCTTGCGAACCATATGACACGTTCAGTCCACTTGCCTTGCACCACACTGGGTTTCCATCAACTATGTGTCACCACACAGAGGCGTGCGCTCTTACCACACGTTTTCAACCTTAC
>CAZPNA010000043.1:0-5636 GCA_964588135.1 uncultured Candidatus Saccharibacteria bacterium
CAATTCTTCAACTTTCTTACCTTGCGCCAGCATTCCCGAGCGCAACACCTCGATAACAGCTTTTTCCTCTTCCTTGCCCAACACAGGCCTTCCTACTGGAATCATACCGCCTCCAAAAATTATTCTAATTATACTAATTGCTCTAATTATTCTAAATAAACACCAAATACCAATGTCTAATTTAGGAATTTCTCTATTTGGGATTTCATTAGGTTAATTAGACTAATTAGGTTAATTGGTATTTTATAATATTACCATCTTCTCGATTTATTAATTTCTTCAATCTCTGATCTTGTTTCTTCTTTTTCGTGTGACAATTTAGTGTTTTGTGATTGGCCGTTACCCTTCGATTCGTGATTACATTCACTCAGGGAATAATTATTGTCTGAGCCTGTCGAAGACTTACCATTATTTTGAGATTTGGATTTTGAGGTTTGATTTATCCCCCTCAGTTTATATGCTGGATTACCAACCCAAACTTCTCCCGCTGGCACATCCTTAGTTACTACCGCGCCAGCGCCGATTAACGCTTTCTCGCCGATTATTACGCCACAAACGATTGTGGCATTGGCTCCAATTGATGCACCGCGCTTGATGAGCGTTGGCGTAATCTTCCATTCTCCAGTTGCGCGCGGAAAATGATCGTTTGTAAACACACAGCTTGGACCTAAAAACACCTCGTCTTCAACAACCACACCATCGTACACCCCAACGTTGTTTTGGATTTTGCACTTATCTCCAATTATTGCTTCTCCGGCAATAAAAACATTTTGGCCGATAACACAATCTTCACCGATTTTTGCGCCTCCCATAATGTGGGCGAAATGCCAAACTTTAGTACCTTTGCCGATTTTTGCGCCGTCATCAACAATGGCGGTTTCGTGCCTTTGATATTGCCCGATTGGTACATCGATCATAAAAATAATATAACCTGTTAACTAACCCAGCGCAAGAGTGGATATGTTAGGGTGTTAAGTGTTAGATGTTAGAAGTAGTGATTGGTGACTAGTTGCTGGTGATTAGTGGTCGTGTTTGTCATTGCGAGCTAGCGAAGCAATCTCTTTATTATAGATTATCTTTCGTGTGACACTTTCGCGATTTTTCGAGTGCTTTCGCGTGCTTGTTTTTACATTGCTTTATTTATCGCCAGGGCGACCATGAGGGCGTCGCGGGCATCAGCGGGGTCAACAGGCGTTTCGCCGTCGGTGCGAACAGCGTCAATAAAATTCTCGAGTTCTATTTTTAACGGTTCACCTTTTTTTATTTCAATAGATTTTCCACCATCCGTATCTCCGAACTTGATAACAAACTCACCATAATCGTTATATTCATGAGTATAATTATGCTTCCAAAGTTTAAGTTCTTGAGCAATAAAATCGAGTTCTACAAAACCCTTGGTACCAGCCAGCATCATCCTTCTAACTTTATGTGGCGTAATCCAGTTGGTCTGGAGATGGACAGTGGCACTAGGATAAACAAGCATAGCATCGCCAACATCTTCCCTTTTAGCATTAAATACTTTTTGACCACGGGCATATATTTTGGTCGGACGAGACCCTAAAAGATAGTTCGCCAAATCGACATCGTGGACACCAATATCGAGTACAACATTATCTTCCTTGATTTGTGGTGGCAACGTTCCCATTCTTTGAAAAAGTATTGTTTTCACTTCTCCTAAATCCCCAGCAACAATCATCTGCTTAAGCTTCACAACAGCGGGGTTGAACCTTTCGATATGTCCGATACTTAAAATCTTTTTTGTTTTGCGCGCTTTTTCTATCATTTTTTCTGCTTCGCCAATGGTTTTTGCAACCGGTTTTTCGCACAATACATGAACACCGGCATCTAAAAGATCACTAACGATAGTGGCATGGTATGCAGTTGGCACTACCACCGAGGCGGCATCGATTCCAAGCGCGATAGCTTCCTTGTGACTTGATAGGGCCTGCGAGCGATATTGGTTTGCCAGCTCCGTAGCGCGCGAAATATCGGCGTCGACTATCGCCACCAAATCAACATTTTTATTAGCCGCATAAAGCCGCGCATGGTTGCGCCCCATATTACCAACCCCAATAACCGCAACTCGCAAACGTTTGCGATGGTCAGTAGTCAGTAGCCTGTGGCTAATAATTTTTTTTCGATTGATTCTTTTAGGCATATTGTCCTTTAATAATTATTCTAATTGCTCTAATTACACTAATTATTCTAAAGAATCACCAACCAAAGAAAATCCTAAAAAATAAAAGTTGCGTTTTTTATTATTTGGGATTTGATTTTATTTGGGATTTCATTAGGTTAATTAGAATAATTAGGTTAATTAGTTTAATTTTATTTTCTGTCGCCGACAGAAAAATAATTCATTCCTACTTTTTCAATTTCTTTTCTCGTATAAATATTTCTGCCGTCTATTATGATTTTTGGCTCAACCATCACTTTGGCAATTTTTTTTATTGATAACTCTCGATACTGCGAATGCGCTACCATAAAAACTACTATGTTGGCACCTTTTACAATACTCTGCGGACTTTTCTTTTTCAAACTTTCAACAAATGGATCGTGAAGTCGATATTTAATTTTTGATTTTTTGATGTGGTTGATGAGTTCTTCCGTCGGTGAATTACGTGTATCATCCGAGTCTGCTAGATAGCTATAACCCATTACAGCTAATTTGATTTCATTTGTTGCTATGTTATTCTTTTTGGCTGCTAATTTAATAAGATTAAAAACATGTTTGGGCGCGTCATCATTCAAATGGCGGGCGCCGGCAATGATTGAATTTTTATGTTGATTTTTAGCGTTGGCTAATAGCAACCACGAATCTTTAGGGATACAATGACCGCCAACGCCGGCGCCCGCTTCGTGTACATCTCTGTTGGGCGATTTACGCACTAATTCACGAACGTGCCAAAAGTCAGCACCAAACCCCTCGCAAATCCACGCCAATTCATTGGCAAAAGCGATTTGGACGTCTCTATAAGCATTTTCGGCGGTTTTTACAATCTCCGCTTCGATATTGGTAGCCACATCCAATTCGCCACGCCATTGAAAGTCTTTGTGTTTTGGCTGGTGAGTGATGATATTTCTGTAAAACGTTTTTGCAATATCGGCAACCCTAGTTGAAGCTGCGCCAATTACACGAGAGTGGTGTTTAATCTTTTTGATTAATTGGCCGGGCATCAGCCTTTCCGGACAATTGACTACATAGAGGTCTTTACCTTCTTTGCGACCTGTTTTCTTCTCCAGTATTGGTCGCACCAACCCATCGATAGTACCCGGCGCAATTGTCGACTCAACAACAACCATTAGCTCGTTAGTTTTATTATTGATATTTGATGATTTATTATTTGTTTGTGATTGGTGATTGGTGATTTGTGATTTCTCTGCTATCGCATTTAAAGCAGAGCGAAGTGCCATATATTTTGGTTTATGGTCGGAGTTTTCCACCGGCGTTTCCACAGCGATAACAATAATATCGGCATCGCTATAAACATCAGCTGATGATGTAAAATGTAGCCGTCCAGTCTTTCGTGCGGATGCTAAAAGCTCATCAAGACCCGGTTCTTTACCTTCAATGGGATTGCCGCCCCTATTGAGTTTGTTGATTCGACTTGTAACGATGTCAACTCCAGTAGAGTCAAATCCCGCCTTTGCACAAAGTGCTACTACCGGTAGCCCAACATAGCCAACACCAACAACCACTACCTTAGCTGTTTTGTTCTTAATTTTGCTTTTTAGTGATTCGTGTGTCATAAGTTTGCTCATTGTAATGAGTAAATTATTATATGACCGATAGATCAAAAAAGCAAATTAATAAATCCTGAATCGATTCAAATGCCTGTCACTTAGTAATAATTAATCAGTTTTGATTTGGACTTTGTGGGTTTTGGTGCGCTCCTGTTTGGGGATGGTGATAGTTAAGATTCCGTCCTTGAGAGCGGCAGAGGCACCGGAGGGGTCAACAGCTATCGGTAAGACGTAACTACGGGAAAACGCGCCCCAGTAGCATTCCTGAACAAAATAATTTTCTTTTTCGGTTTCTTCCGATGATTTCCTATGCCCCTTAACAGTAACTACCTCATCATTAATATCAATATCCAAATCTTCCGGCTTGACAACGGCAATTGGCGCTTTAATGATGACTGATTCCGGCGTTTGGTGGACATCAATAGCCAGCTGCCCCTCGTATTCTTCGAGCCAGTCTGTTCCGGTTTCTAACTGTTGGTTTTTGTTTTCGTCGCCCATAAAATAGTTCGCCCTTTTTTATACTTCAAAATAATTATAACACAATAAAAAACAATTAAGTAATTTACAATGTAAAATGTAGAATTAAGAATGAAAAATTAAGAATTAAGAATTAACAAACGGAGGCGATGCCGAATTATCGTTCGAACGATATTTATTTAGTGTTCGAGGGTTCCCCCGAGAACTATTACGGCTGATGATACCTTAGCGGTTAGTAGTTCTCGCCCAGTAGAGCTCGAACGATATTATTATACTGTTCGAACGGGAACCGACAAATTATAAGGTGCGATAAACTTGTCCTCTTGGTAAAATTGTCGATATTAATACCAACCTATTTCTCGCGTCAATTTGATAGATTACTCTCAAGTCACCAACGCGCAAACGAAATCTTTTTGGTTTGGCTGTCAACAGCTTAATATCACCTCCCCTAAAAGGATCTTTTTCAAGCAATAATAAAGCTCGATCTAAACGTCGAGCTCCAACAATCGGTAATTTCTTATAATACCCTTTAGACTGCTTAGACAAAATTATCTCATATTGTCCGAGCAACTGACCTCCACGGAGCTGACAATCCCTTGTTGATTTCTTTTTCGCCTTTCACAATCGAATCCAATTCGGCTTTGGTCAGTTCTTCTTCAGCGATCCAGCGCGCAAAAGCATAAACAACCCGCAGTTTATCTTCAGGGATTTCTTCGATTATTTCTTTAGTTTGAGATAATAACTTTCGATTCATAAAATTTTTCTTGTAATTCTATTCTACCATAGACACTACTCAAAACAAGAAGCCCGCCGTCCGGTAATAGGACTGGCGGGCTTACTAGGCAACCTCCTTGCGACTTGGGTGAATCTTGCGAAACGCCAAGCGAAGCCACTGGCTCCGGCAACGCTCTGAAACCAGACAAAAGTTCCAAAAACCAATTTTGGCTTTCGGGTTAGTATCGAGCAACAGAAAGAGCCGGTACTCATCAGCCATCCCCATCATCTTTCGTTGGGAGTTGATGAGCCCCAGAATTGTATCGGCAACACGTCTTATTTCATCAATAGACATCCCGTAGCAATGTGCGAGCCCTTCGACTCGTTTTTCGAACTGGTCGATATAGCTCGGAACCGCCTTTTTGGGCATTGATCAGTCTCTCTCTTTCGTTGGCGATTGTCGTCTCAAAGACGACACTATGGGATGATACCCCAATGGATAGCGGATGTCAAGAGGGCAGAGAAAGTTATAAAAATACCCTCCTGCGCTCTTGATATTTCACAATAATAAAAACCCCACTTCGCCCATTAGGGCTACGAGGGGTTATCCTCTTTTCGATTACGAAAAATAGGTATAAAAAGAGCGTCAGCTGGAGATAACGGGTCGAAACTTATATTAAATTCTGGCCCTGATCTACTGA
>CAZPNA010000044.1:0-5594 GCA_964588135.1 uncultured Candidatus Saccharibacteria bacterium
CCTCCTTTCGAGGGGTATGATCAGCGCCAGATTCACTGACGCACTCCTCGCCACCGGTGTGTGACCCAGCTCCGGCTCCATCGAGGCGCGAGTTCCGGGTCAAGCCTTGCTTTTTAGTGTGGAGGCGGTGCGGCGGCAATACTCATCCGCCGCCGCACCAGCCCGATTGTGGTCGCGGGAGACGCTCCCGCGACGCCGTCCCAACAGGGATTGGCTGACTTAGTGTTTTCAGAGCCCGAACGGCTCCTAAGTTTCTGCAAGCACCGGGTATCTTTTTCAGTAAGCCGGCGCGAACGACCGAAGTCGAAGGCAGAAACAGACCAAGTCCATCGACAGACACGCTTCTGCAAGTCGCCACTCTCTGTGAGCAACAACTCTCCACGCATCTACCGATGTTCGGCTAACTGCATCCGACCCTGGTGAGATTACTCATCAACCAAGGGCGGAAAGCTCGTTCAGCCAGGGTCGAACCAAGGCATATCGTGTGATCCTTTCTCCCCCACCCTGGGGGGACGGTTCGATTATGGACGGCTGGCGCGACCGGTTACGACGGTCGCATCGTTCTTAACCGCTACCCGTAATCTACTGGGATCAACGATCCTTTCCTTTCTCCCCCGTTCCGGGGGGACAATGTCAAAAAACACTGCTGAACGCTAAAGCGACAACTTACGTACTCAACTGTCGTCTTAGCGTTGATTAACACTGTACCACAATAACAAGAATATGTCAATACTTTTGGGTCAATTTTCACGAACGTGAATTTAGTACTACTTATTAACCATTCTTAGCGGAAAGGACAACAACCCGTTTTTCTAATCGCGCTACTTTTCTTTGCAAAGTAACTACGATTGACCCAAGAGTATCATCGTCATCCAGAGAGCGCTTATTATTCTCTATAAGTCGTCGCTCGACTTCGTCTAGTTTCTGTTTAACATACGACAATTCACCCTTGATATTAAGTATCTTTTGATCGATACTATCCAGCCTCCCTTCGAGTTGTTCGAATCTTTTGTCAACTTGTTCGAATCTTTCATCGACACTTTGAAAACCGTGCTGAATCATTTCCGCCAGCTTTTCGATGCGAGAATCGATAATTCCAGTAAACAATTTAATATCGGTTTTTGTTAATGCCATAGTTTTTTTATTTAATAATACCAGTATATCAAAATGCCGCATACGGCACGTTGTATTTCGAGTTTGTCGCGTAAAACTTCGCCCAACATGGACTCGCCACACGGCTGCGCCTGTTTACAGGCTTGGTGCCCGGGGCCGGGGTCGAACCGGCACGGTGTCGCCACCACAGCATTTTACCCACGAACCATGTGAGGTTCGGGGTACCATGCACCCTACGTGGTGCAAGGTAAGTGCTACGTTTCAAAATAATGGTGGCGCGGGTGGGAGTCGAACCCACACGACCTTGCGGTCAAAGAATTTTAAGTCCTTCGTGTATACCAGTTCCACCACCGCGCCACAAATTACATTACCAAGTTATTAATGAAGGATTTTACCCACGAACCATGTGAGGTTCGGGGTATACCAGCTTGCCCCTCGTAGTCCCGACTGTTGAGACGAAGTGGGGTTCCGCCACCCGGGCACATTTTTTTGATATTTAATTGGATAATCTTATTGTTCGAAATAGTAATGAATTGAGAACCATTCTATTTCAATGTCATTAGTTCTCGATGGCTACATCTCGAACAATATTTTTACTGTTTGAAATAATCCGAGAACTATTACGACTGATAATATCTAAGCGGTTCATAGTTCTCACTTATTAAAGTTCGAACGATAATATCTTCTATCTTTTCTGCCCATTATCATAACTGAAATCTCACACCAAGTCAATGTGCCAGGTACCATTGGCAGAAGTGACAATTTTGCCATCCAAGGTAAACCCCGCTGCCTTCTTATGTCCCCCTCCGCCAAACAATCGCGCCAGCACAGCCATATCGACATCTTTTTCAGTGCGAACGCTCGCTCTAATTTTACACCCGGCGATCTCGGTAAACAATATCGCCGCCCTGGCGTCGGGAATCGAATTGATAAGGTTTACAATGCCCGAGACATCATCAACCTGCGCTCCCAGTTTTTCGATATCGCCAAGCGTAATATAAGAAATCGCAATTCCCCAACTGTTTTGCCACACTCTCGACATCGCCACGCCCCACAAACGCAAAGAAGTTAGTTTTTTATTGAGAAGTATATTTTTTGATATCTTGCCTAGTGACGCCCCTTTTGCCAACAGTTTTGATGCTAAACTATACACCCGTGGGCAGGTGTTAGAATGCTGAAAACCCCCTGTATCCGTATAAAGCCCGGTTAGAAGCAATGTGGCAATTTGCTTGTCTATTGATAGCCCCATTTCAGTTATTATCCGGTGGATAATTTCTGCAGACGCGGCGGCGCTTTCATCAACAACATTGAGATGAGCTATTTTATGAAGATCGTTTTTAACATGGTGGTCGATATTGACCAACCGCGTTTTATTTTTCGAGTATTCGATAATTCTACTGTAGAACCCGGTCCGGCGCGCATCACCACAATCGACAGTGCAAATTAAATCGTAGTCGCCTAGAATAAAATCTCGCTTGATGTTTTCCGTGCCCGGTAAAAAACGAAATACTTCAGGAATTTCGTCTCTACAAGCCAGATCAACGTTTTTACCCTTCTTGCAAAGGACAGAACCAAGAGCCAACGACGAGGCGACAGCATCACCATCTGGCGATTCATGAAAAATTATTAGAACATTACTTGCTTTTTCAAACCATTTTAAGAGTTTTGGGAACATGGCAGTAGAATTAACTCTCTGTCTTTTTCCTGTGTTTCCTGACTCATTTTCCACGTTTCAACTTCTTTGGTAGGCAAGGTTTCATTTTTGATAAGTTCGTCTTTTAGTGTCGGTGTGGCAAGAATAATATCAGCTGGTTCCAGGTTATTAATAGTTGCCGCAACATCTTTGAGGCTCGATGTATTCTCGCCAAGCTCAAGTACCATAGCGTCAATATCACCCAGAGCTTCGCTTTCGACTTTTGGCTGGCCGTTCACTGCACGCCAATAGACAATATGGAATCCGTCGATTCTAATAGAAAAGATATTATCTTCAGGAGCAAAAACCAGCACACCACCAACTTCGTTTTCACCAGGTCCGGAAATTGTAAAATCGCCGATTTTCAGCTTTTCGCCAAACTCAACGGTTGTTTTTTTGCCTTGAGCTATAAGCGTTTTATTTTTTGTTTTAAATTGCACACTTCCTCCATATTATATGGTTAGGGTTTAATATTATTGTCATTTCGACAAGCATGCCTAAGGAGAAATCCCATCAGCACCCAAAAAAGAGATTTCTCAAGATTACTTTCGAAATGACAATACGTGGTCTTAATCTTACTGTTTTTTTGCTGTCACTTTTTTATTTGCTGATGGTTTCTTAACAGTTTTTTTCTTACCGACAGTCTTTGTTTTAGCATCACCGGAGAGCTTTTTTTCTGCGACTTTTTTAGTATTCTGCATTTGTTCGTCGGTTACTAGTTGCATGCTACAACGGTGTGTTGCCGGTTCAATGTTGACTAATTTAAAGCGATACTTACCACCAACTCGCACAACCTTATTTGGATCTTCAATATTATCACCAAGCTGGGAAACATGACAGAGACCAGCAATATGCTCGGAGATTTTAACAAACGCACCAAAATTAGTAACTCTCGTCACTTCACCTTCAATAATTGTCCCTGGTTTATAGTCTTCATATGCCTTAATCCATGGGTCGGATTGTAATCTTTTAATACTGAAAGAGACCTTATTGCCATCAATTTGGATAACTTTTGCCTTCATCTTTTGGCCAACTTCAAACATTGTATTGATGTTCGCCACTCTATCCCAGGAGATTTCTGAAATATGAACTAATCCCTCTACGCCTTCGGCGTTAACAAAAATACCAAAAGGGACAATCCCGGTTACAGCTGCTTCCATAACATCGCCAATTTTTACTGTCTGCGCCGATGTTTCACTCAATAAACTTTGGGTTGATTTTTCAGAAAAGATCAATTTATTAGCGTTTTTATCAACATTTAATACTTTTACCTTGAGGGCTTGGCCAACCATTTCTGCAAGACGACGGGCGATTTCACCACCGCTACCACTTTGGACTCGCGGATAGTGCTCGCCAGAGAGTTGTGAGACAGGAATAAAACCATCGATCCCGCCAGCCTCGACAAGCAACCCACCCCTGTTAGCGCCAGCAACCTTAACTGTCATAATCTCGCCAGATTCGCTCTTGGATTGAAGAGTATCCCAAAGAGCTTCTCTATTGGCGCGTTTATGAGATAAAATTACATAACCATCATCATTTTCCATAGAAAGAACGTATGTAACTACTTTATCGCCCGGTTTTAACTCATGAGTATCAAAAGAAAATTCTTGGTCGGGGATAATACCGATAGCAAGTCCCGCGATATCAACTACAACTTTTCGAGGAGTTACATCAAGCACTGTGACTTCACAGGTATCCCCTGCTTTAAAGGGGACTAATTTTTCCTCGAATTGCTCGGCAAGAGCATCCATTGTATCAGGGCTTAATTTTTTATGGGTTTTGGTTGACAAACTTACCTCCTGGCTTTATTTGATGTCGGCATATATTTTGACTTTATTTTTTGAATATTTATTTCCCTTCGTCTGTGAGGGTAGGTGAAAATTAGGAAGTATAGAAAGTAAATGACACCAGCCACCCACACTAGCACAAGGGCGACTAACCACAAGCGCCATGAGATTACAGTTATACCTTGATTTCGGAAAAATATCAAGAGCAAACCGATTATAGAAGGGTAAATTATCCAGTTAGCAAGCAATCCGAGAAGCTGGAAGGTTGGCGACTTAGGTTCAATAATTCTCTTGCGAATAAAAAACAAAACAATTCCCATAACTATCAATGACAACATTGCAATTACCGATGGCCACAAATAAATCATATCAGTTGATGGCTGAGTTATTAAATATTGCCAGTTAAAAAGCTTTGTAATTTCTATTTGTTGCATAATTATTGATTAGTATTGATATTTTCAGCAACGCCACGTTTTCAAGTTTGTGTACTCATACCCGAATATACGTGGTGGACGATGTAGGATTCGAACCTACGGCCTTCTCGGTGTAAACGAGACGCTCTAACCAGCTGAGCTAATCGTCCGTTTTTGATTGATACCCCAGCTTAACTGGGGGAATCATCACGCTTAGTGTGGTGCCACGGGTCAGAATCGGACTGACGACACGAGGATTTTCAGTCCTCTGCTCTACCACTGAGCTACCGTGGCACAAACTACTTCTTAATATAATCTTGGTCTGATTTAGCTGGGGATCACTACTTTGGTGCCGAGGGCGGGACTTGAACCCGCACGGCCTTGCGGCCACTACCACCTCAAGGTAGCGAGTCTACCAAATTCCTCCACCTCGGCTTACTGGTTAATTATACCTAATGCTCGATCTATTTTCAACCTCTTTCTGCGTCAACTTTCTACTTTCTACCTTTCGCGTTTCAAGCGCGACCACGCTCTGCGGTGGCTACTTTCTACTACCTATTCTTCCAGCTCTTCAGGGCTCTTTCGTAA
>CAZPNA010000045.1:0-1757 GCA_964588135.1 uncultured Candidatus Saccharibacteria bacterium
TAGCTAAAAATACGGCCGTGAATTATATTGATACAAAAATCAACATTATCGACACGCCGGGCCATGCCGATTTCGGTGGCGAAGTAGAGCGCACTTTAAACATGGCTGATGGTGCCATCCTCCTTATCGATGCGCAAGAAGGTCCCATGCCCCAAACAAAATTTGTTCTAAAAAAAGCGCTCGATTTGGGTCTAAAAATCATTATCGTCATCAATAAAATCGACAAGACAAATGCTGATATCAATGACACTATCAGTCGCACTTATGATTTGATACTCGAGCTGGCGCAAGATGAAAATCAGCTCGACTTGCCAA
Source organism: uncultured Candidatus Saccharibacteria bacterium (assembly GCA_964588135.1). Lineage (GTDB taxonomy): Bacteria > Patescibacteriota > UBA1384 > UBA1384 > UBA1384 > CAZPNA01. The sequence continues at coordinate 316 of CAZPNA010000045.1, forward strand.
TTTATTATGCCATCAGCCGCGAAGGTAAGGCGTGGGATAATATGCCGGAAGATCCATCGCAATCGGCTGATCTAACCCCTATTCTCGACGCCATTATTAAATACGTTCCGGCACCAATTCAAAATAATGACGCGCCACTACAGATGTTAGTTTCGGCGCTTGCTCGCGACGATTATTTAGGTCGCTATGCCATTGGAAAAATTACTGCCGGTATCATTAAAACTGGTCAGGCAATAACAGCTATCAATCAAAACGGTGTTGTTGAAACTGGCAAAGCCGAAAAAATTTTCATAATGCAGGGACTAAAAAAAATCGAGGTTATCGAAGCCTGCTCCGGCGATATTGTTTCTGTTGCGGGGCTTGGTAAGGCATCGATCGGTGATACACTGGCCGGCGCCGATGAGCCAAAAGCACTGCCTGCCATCGCCATTGAAGAGCCGACTTTGAGCGTTTCCATTTATGCCAATACGTCGCCGTTTGCCGGCCGCGAAGGCAAGTTTGTGACGGCGCGCCAAATTTTGGAGCGCATCAAAAAAGAACTGGAAACCAATGTTGCTATGAAGTTGGAGGTGGCGGAAAATGGCGAATTTATTGTATCGGGGCGTGGCGAATTACATTTATCAGTTTTTATCGAAACTCTGCGTCGCGAAGGGTTTGAACTGCAAGTCGGCAAACCAAAAGTTATCACAAAGGAAATCGATGGTGAGGTTTGTGAGCCGGTGGAGCAATTGACTGTTGATGTGCCGCAGGAATACGCTAATTCGGTAGTCGGCGCTGTTAATCGCCGCCACGGAATTCTTTTAAGCCAAGATGACAATAAAAATGGATATACCAGAGTGGAATTTGAAATAACTTCGCGCGGGTTGCTTGGACTGCGCAGCGTGTTGATTGGCGCAACTAAGGGAACTGCGGTTATCAACTCGGTGTTTTTACGCCACGACCCAAAAAGTAGCGAATTGCCACAGTTACGCAACGGCGTATTAATTGCTTTTGAAAATGGCAAAGCCGCAACTTATGGGCTCGATATCGCAAGTGGGCGTGGTACGATTTTTATCGGTCCGGGAACCGAAGTATATGCCGGCATGATAGTGGGTCTTGGTTTGCGCGAAGATGACCTCGAAATCAACGTTGCTAAAACCAAGAAACTTACCAATATGCGCGCCGCCGCCGCTGATATTTCAACGGTTCTGACCCCGCCGACTGTTTATACACTGGAACAATCCATCGACTTTTTGGAAGACGACGAACTCTTAGAAGTAACTCCAACCGCCCTGCGCCTGCGTAAAAAAATCCTCGATTCTACCCAAAGAAAACGCCACTCCCATTAATAAAATAATTGCCACTGCATTGCGTGATTGCACTATATCGAGTTTTGAAATATATCAAAGTGATAAATAATTGCTCTAATTAACCTAATTAGTCTAATTACTCTAATGAAATCC
>CAZPNA010000045.1:1857-5453 GCA_964588135.1 uncultured Candidatus Saccharibacteria bacterium
AAAATCAAATCCCAAGTAATTACAAATTGATTCGTGTTCTTTTGGGAATTTCTGCTTTTGGAGCTTCCTTAGAATAATTAGTGCAATTAGAACAATTGATACTTTGTTAGCGCTGTATCTATTGCGCAGTTAACCTGTTAAGATAAAGACATAATGACATTTTATTGTATCAATCAGGAAGGCAAGAACGCCAAGACGGTTGGGTACCTGCGCCGCGCGGCGGAAAGTAGGGGACTTAAATTTGTAGTAATTTATCAGGATAAATTTAATTTTACTGAAACTATCAAAGCCCAGCCACGCGACCTTTTATATCGAGTCAGCATCACTAGAAAATCCGCTAATATCGAAAAATATCTACTTCTAAAAAATAATTTTGTGACCTTTCGTCGCGACCGGCTGGATATTTTCAACCGTTACGACAATGTTTTTGAAGCATCGCTAATTCAAGAGGCAAATGGTCTGCCGATAATCAAATCAGTTTTTGGTTTTACAAAAAACAGGAAGTTGTTATCGACCTACGTTGAATATCTGGGTGGCTTCCCTATTATTCTAAAAGCTACCGGCGGTAGCCATGGCATTGGCGTTATCCGCATCGATTCCATAGAATCGCTTTTTTCGGTGGCTGATGTTTTGGATGGTAGTAACAGAACCTACATTATGCGCAAATACATCAACGATTGCCGGCACGCGCGACTAATAGTGGTTGGCGACAAAGTGGTGGCAAGTATAGAATATAAAAAAGATATTGATGATTTTCGAACTAGCGATGATGATGTTATCCCTGCTAATTTTGGAGAGAAAATTAACGAAATAGCCGTTAAGGCGGTAAATATTTTGAATATTGAATTCGGCGGCGTCGACATCCTTATTGATAAAAATAAAAAACCTCACATCGCTGAAGTAAATTTTCCGTGCTATTTTCCCCGAGCTCAAGATACGGCGGATGTCGACGTCGCCGGTATGATGGTGGATTATCTTATCAATAAAGCTAAAAATGTTTAAAGCACTGTCATCCTGAGTCAAGTCCTATGGGGACGCAACGAAGGATCTGATGCAAGGGATCCCTCGACTCACGATTACGTTCGCTCGGGATGACAGATTACTGTCATATTCTTCGGTCGAGAGTACTCTCCTCAGAATGACATAATAATAACGAGTTTTGCGTCGCGGTTTATTCGCGGGTTTTGCGAAATGAGATAAGAGCAAGTATAAACAAGCCGGCGAGCCAAGCAAGAAGTATCCAGACATTGTTTATTGTGGCGTTTAATGTTTCGCCACCAGTTATTATATCGCGCAGAGCATTTATCATAGGTGTCAATGGCAGGTAATTTACAACATCGCGGACAATGACCGGCAGAGAATCTGTCGAAAAGAAAACGCCGGAAAGAAATAGCATCGGCATAGATATGACCTGTGACAAACCTTCGGCTGCCGCGACGGTTTTTGAAAAACTGGAAATGATAAAACCAATCAGCAAGAATACCAATGTTCCGAGGAGAGCGACAACAAAGACATCGAAGTAGCTACCGTAGATGTTAACATCGTAAAGAATTCGCGCGGTGGCGATAATAATTATCGCTTGAACCATAGAAATTGCCAATCGTGCAACTACTTGAGAAGCGATGTAAGATTTTCTGTTAACTGGTGTTGCCAGTATTCTTTTTAAAATCTTTTTTTCACGTGCCTCGGTTAGATATACGGCAATACCGATAATTGCTGATTGCATGAGGCTCATCGCTAAAATTCCCGGCATAAGGAAATCGATATAACGAACTTTTTTATTGGTAACTGACTCTTGCTCAAGCGTGAAATACTCCGGAGAATCGGCAATTTCAGTATTAATTTTACTGGTAATTTGCTCGACGGTGTTAAGAACAATTTGGTTGGTGGTAAGGTTTCCTTCGTTGTAATAAACAGTAAGTTTGATGGGTTCCATTTCATCTAACGCCTTTTTCTGAAGTTCCTGCATTTGCAAAATTTGCAATGGGGTCGTATTTGCTTGGGCAGTCTCACTGACTTCGCTATCTTTCGATAAATCTTTTATTGATTCCGGCAGGACGAAGACATAGTCAAGCTCGTTTTCTTCCACTTTAAGTTTTGACTCGTCAATCATATTTGGGTCATTTGAAACCTCGGTATCAAAGAAATCAATTTCTTTAAAACCGTCAACAATGCCTTGGCTAAGTTCGGTATTTGCCTCATCGATTATCATAACCTTGCTAGTGGCCATTTTGTCCATATCGAAAAGTCCGAAAATGACGAGGAAAATTATCGGAAAAGCAAGCATCCAAAAAAGTGCCTGTTTGTTGCGGACAGTCATTTTAATGGTCGCCCAAAATAGTTTAAAGAATGAATTCATAATACCTTGCACCCTAAACCGCCATTAGGCGGACACGCGAAAATCGCGAAATCTTCACCCGAAAATTTTACTGTTCGAGGGAGGGTACTCCCGAGTCGAGAACTATTATGGTCCTTAGTTCTCGCTGGGTACGCGTTCGAACGATAATTATTTTGATTTTTCATTTTTAATTCTTAATTATTTAATTTCTTTTTAGTTATGAGTTATGAACTATGAGCTATTAGTTAATCCCGTAGTTCTTTGCCAGTTAATGTTAGAAAGACATCTTCGAGGTTGCTGGGAACAACTGCGATGTCTTCAAAACCAATTTTATCTTTTTTTAAAACATCGATTATTTTTAGCAGTGATCGGTTGATTTCCTTGGTGGCGATAAAATAGCGATAATTATTGTTTTTTACATCACTGCTGTCGCCGTCAACATCCTCGCGAACCGATACGACACCGGCAATAGCGTTAATCTTTTTCTCATTAATTATCTTATTGGTAGTCAGTTCGATGCGAAATGGGTTAGGTAGTTTTTTTATCAATTCTTTTGGCGTGCCGGAACTGACGATTTTGCCATGGTCAACAATATAAACCTTATCGGCTAGCACCTCGGCTTCTTCCATGTAGTGAGTGGTCAAGATAATTGTTTTGCCGTCTTTACGGATTTTTTTAATGATGTCCCAAATATTGCGGCGGGCCTGCGGGTCCAAGCCAGTGGTCGGCTCATCAAGAAACACTATTTCGGGGTCGTTGACCAGTGTGGCAACTATCGAAAAACGTTGTTGCTGTCCACCGGAAAGTTGTTTGACATAAGATTTCTTTTTGTCGGCAAGTCCAACCATATTAAGCAATTTATCAACCGGCGCTTTTTTGTTATAAAAAGATGCGAAAAGGTCGATGAGCTCGGCGAGATTCAAGTGGTCGTAGTAGGAGCTTGATTGTAGCTGGATGCCGACTCGCCTTTTGACTTCGTCGGGGTGGGTCACGGGGTTAAACCCGAGCACGCTGATAGAACCGCCGGAGGGCTTAAGAAGCCCCTCGATCATTTCCAGTGTTGTGGTTTTGCCGGCGCCGTTGGGACCAAGCAGAGCGATGATATCGCCTTTTTCCACACTAAAAGTAACGCCGTTGACGGCATTTGTCTTACCGAATTTCTTCTGAAGATTTTTAACTTCAATTATCTTATTTGCCATACCGAAAAATCGTAACATAAAATAAAAAATTCATCAACCCCAAAAAAAGTAGAAAGTAG
>CAZPNA010000046.1:0-5362 GCA_964588135.1 uncultured Candidatus Saccharibacteria bacterium
AACTTGATAATATAATAATGTTTATTTCTTAATATTTGTAAGTAAACTAAAATCCTCCAAGGTAGTAATATCTCCTTTTACTCTACCGCAGGTGGCAATTTCTCGTAGAAGACGACGCATAATCTTGCCAGAACGCGTTGTCGGCAAAGCTTTTACAAACCTAACCTCTTTCGGTTTTGCCATTGGACCAATTTGTTTTGAGACAAATTGAATTAGCTCATCTTTAAATTTAATACTCGTTTTTACTCCCTGCATCGGTGTAACAAATGCGATAATTGCTTGACCTTTAATATCATCGGGTACTCCAACAACAGCCGCCTCGGCAATATTATCATGAGCAACTAGTGCACTTTCGACTTCCGCCGTGCCAATTCTATGACCAGACACATTAAGTACATCATCGACTCTTCCTGTTATCCAAATATATCCATCTTTATCTATTTGAGCTCCATCACCCGAAAAATAACTTCCACGAAAATCCGACCAGTATTGTTTGCGATACCTTTTTTTATCGCCATAGACCCCTCTTAGCATCGATGGCCACGGTTTATTTATAACCAAATATCCATTTTCACCTACTCTTACTGGCTTGCCGTGCTTATCCACAACTTCAGCATCGATACCAAAAAAGGGTAGACCAGCACTTCCAGGCTTCATTGTATGGACACCAGGTAGTGTAGTAATTGAATTAGACCCTGTTTCAGTTTGCCACCATGTATCAACAATAGGACACTTATTATGACCAATTGCCCTGTAATACCAAAGCCATGCTTCAGGGTTAATTGGTTCGCCAACACTACCCAGTAATCGAAGTGATGACAAATCGTGTTTATTTGGCCACTTGTCACCCCATTTCATAAAAGAACGAATTGCGGTTGGTGCTGTATAGAATATTGAAACATTATACTTCTCGATTATTTCCCAGAATCTGTCCGGATCCGGGTAACTAGGTGCACCCTCGTACATCAACGTTGTCGCTCCGTTACTTAGAGCGCCATATACCGTATAGCTATGGCCAGTTATCCAACCAATATCAGCCGTACACCAAAAAACATCCTCTGGTCGAATATCGAATACATATTTAACCGTCATGTGAGCGCCAAGCAAATACCCTGCCGTAGTGTGTAATATACCTTTTGGTTTCCCGGTACTGCCGCTTGTATAAAGAATAAATGATGGATGCTCGCTATTTAGCCATACTGCCGGCGATTTACTTGATACTTTATCCACCTCCTCATGCCACCAAACATCACGACCCTTTTTTATATGAACCTTTTGCCCAGTCCGTTTTAAAACAATTACTTTTATGGATTTATTATTGCTTATTGCTTTGTCAACATTATTCTTTAACGGAATGATATCTCCTTTGCGATATCCACCATCAGCTGTAATAATAATTTTTGCCTTGCAATCATTGACTCTTTCCGACAACGCATTAGAACTAAAACCACCAAAAACCACAGAGTGAATTGCACCAATCCGCGTACAAGCTAGCATAGCAATTACAGCTTCAGGCACCATGGGCATATAGATAACTACTGTGGTATTTTTTTTAATACCATTTTTTATCAAAACATTAGCAAATCTACACACCTCACGATGCAAGTCAGTATAAGTTAGTACTCTCTGTTCACCCGTTTCACCTTCCCAGATTATCGCCGCTTTATTTCTAGTAGAATCACTTAAGTGACGGTCAACACAGTTGTATGAAATATTGGTTTTACCCCCCAAAAACCATTTGGCATTTGGAGATTTCCACTGCAGTAATTTACGCCACTTTTTATGCCAATAAATATCTTCTGATTCTTTACGCCAAAATTTTATTGGGCTACGCAGAGAATCACGATACATTTTTTTATATCGCGCAATAGATGATATCTTGGCTTTCTGTGAAAATTGTTTTTGTGGTTTAACTTTCATTGTATTGATACTATCTTATAAAAACATAAACAATTCAAGTTTGTTGACAATTTTAACTATTAATAGAATTGATTTAAATTTATATTTTGATATATTTCTTTTGTGGATAAAGCGAAAAGGGGTGAGTGATTGAAGAAGACAAGAAAGACACTAAAAGTGCTGGGAGTATTTTACATTTTTTTTCTCGCTGGTGAAATAGTCATTTGTATATATCTAGCATCTCATGCCTATTCATTCTATGTTAGCCTAGAGCAGAGGTTTTTTGATTATTTCATGGGCCGCTGATTTTCGCCCGTCTCGCTACTGCGAGACGGGCTTTTCTTGTTCTATTTAGTTTTAGCTACCGCTTTTTCGGTAATTTGGTATTCAAGATATTTACCGAACATTAATCTAGTTTGTGCATCGATAGCTGAAACCGAGCCCAAAAATACGCTAACAATAGGGGTAAGAAACCATTGCCATAGAAAATTAAAATACGCCCATTTATTTTTATGGGGAGGACGAGGTGGCAACAAAAGATAGTTTAATGTGATACTTACCAGCAAACCCAAAAGAGCCGCGGTTAATATCCATCGTGCAAAATACTGAAGATTATACCCAAGAACTGTATTTTTAAATTCGGGACTTAACAGTCCTGGCATCCACCCAAGAAATGCAATATAAAGCGCGGCAGTGGAACGAGTAAAATGATTATAAATAAGCAGAATAATTTTCCCAAGTTTATTCCACCAACTTATTGAATGGTCGCCAATTGACTTTTCGACAATATATGATAAATCTACTACACCCCACGCCCAACGTCGAAGTTGATTATATTGGTTAACCAAAGTCTTCCACCACGTATCTGCCAATACTGCGTCAAGTTCCAGCGGAATAAAAAGTGGCTCGATTTTAATATTTCCCTTATAGCGAAAGTAGGAGTCAAAATACTGTCGTGAATCTTCTGGAATAGAATCAACCGCCCAATAATTAATATCAACAATTGTTTTAAATACATCAGAGCGAGATGAAAAACATTGAAACCAAAATGGACGCATAGTGTTATACATCAATACCATCGTTGAACTTTGAGCCACCACCCTGCTCATTGCCGGCGCATCCCAAATATTGTTGGAATAAAGCTGAATTGGCTGGAAACTTGTTGGCTGACCCAACGTTGATGTTAGATATTTATAAGCAACATAATCAAAATAATTCGTCCTGACCCTGGTGTCTGAATCAAAATTGTGGATAACTACTTGATCGTAACTGATATTTTCTTTGTCAAGAATTTTTTTCAATTCTTTTGCACCCCATGTTCCGTTGGCTGACTTACATTTGATTTCTCCGGAAATATTGGCAGGGTGGATAGTTTGAATAAACTTACCAAAACGATTATTGAATTTCGACTTTAGGGTATTGTATGTTTTAACGGCTCCCTCGCCAGCGCGCTCTTCAGCCGCCATAACTATCCACAACCTATCCCTTGGAACACCGGAACTGGCATATGATTCGATTGATTTTTCTAAAAGTTCAAGGGGTTCTTTGTAATAAATTAGCAATACCACATGGTAGAGATCACTAGCTCTGTATTTTGTTGATACAAGAGCTTCACCACTATCATTTTTTATTGGTAGTTCTTCGCCATAAATTACGGCGTGCCAATCGGTGTGCATATCATGGCGCATTTTTCGATATGTCCGAAGCGTAAAATTGGCAAGGCGGAACGAGCGGAAAAGCCAATACAAATCGAACATCAGAATATAGATTGCCACGACCCATGGAATCCAAACACTTAAAACAATCGGACCGATTAAGGCAAGCCATGTCAGAGTGCCTGGTACCATTTCGATAATTCTTTTGGTTGTATGCTTTAATTTATATGACATTGGCAATTAGTACTTTTACATAATATATCACGACGGCGCCAAAAAGTATCGCTGTTAGAAGTAACAGTTGGGCAAGCAGACGCATTTTTTTGTTTACCGCAAAAGCTAGAATTACATTTAATATCTGAAGGCAATAAGCGGTGATGATAAGGTCTTGATGAACCCTTATAGTCTGGATATAGAGCGTCGCCTGCCACGCCATAATTCCGGCTAGGATTAAGCTTTATGTGATAATCTCTATATTATCCTTGAGCGATTTTGTAATGTTTTGTATTTTCATAATGTTTTTTGATTGTATTTGCCACGTATATTCTCTTTGCATTAGCAAAATAGAAAACGTGGCTATCGCGTTTCCTACCTTCGCTTTAAGCGAAAGAGGATATACGCGATGGAGCCACCTCCGAGATTCGAACTCGGGACCTCTGCTTTACGAAAGCATTGCTCTACCAACTGAGCTAAGGTGGCTTATATGGAGCGGCGAACGGGGTTTGTCGTGGCAAAGCCAGATCCCGCTCTGCGGGAAACCCACCATCAACAAACATTTGGAGCGGGTAGTGGGAATCGAACCCGCATCTCGTCCTTGGGAAGGACGCGTTCTACCATTTAACTATACCCGCACTACGCCTGAATTCTATCAAATTTACAGGTTTTGGTAAAGAAAATCACACACCAAAAATTGGCATGTGATCCCTTTAAAGAAAATCGCAAAATGCAACTACTCGGGCTTGTTGGGCTGATAATCAACTCCGCCAGAGGCGAAAATGAGAATCAAGAGCAAGATACCGCTGACCACCGAACTCCATGTCGCTCCTACTTGGTCTGCAAAACCAAGGATCCAAGGAGCTGCCACAAGCCAGATGGCAATAAGAATCTTGATAATTTTCATAGTTTAATAATGGCATAATTAAATGATGAATACAAGTCAGAATTCCGTAATTATTGAATTTAACACAGATTCTTCGGTTGTGAGTACTCAATCTCAGAATGACAAGCGAAAATCGACAAGATTGCTTCGTTCCTCGCAATGGCCAATAGATGTTCTCCCACCTCCCCTAACCCCTCCTTATAAAGGAGGGAAGATTAATTGTCCGTTAGCACTCCATAGTTATGAGTTATAAATTATGAGTTATTAGTTATTTTATTCGTACCTTAGGGCTTCGATAGGGTTTTTGCGAGCGGCGCGGATAGCGGGAATCAATCCAAAAACAATACCAACGGTTATAGATAGTCCAATGGCATAAATTAGAATATCGGCAGTAATTAACGGTGCCAGAGTGGTTTTTGCCTGAATTGCTGACCCAGTAATAAATGTGATTACAAGGCCAATGGCACCGCCAAGACAGGTGATCACAACAGATTCAATAAGGAACTGTAATAGTATAGCCGAGTTGGTTGCTCCAACCGCTTTACGGATACCAATTTCTCTTGTTCTTTCGGTAACAGTAACTAGCATGATGTTCATTATTCCGATGCCACCGACAATGACGGAAATTGCGGCAATCGCAGAAACCAATGTCGTCGCCATATTCAAGAATGAACCAAATAAATCAAGAATATCATCCTGCGTCATCACC
>CAZPNA010000047.1:0-5357 GCA_964588135.1 uncultured Candidatus Saccharibacteria bacterium
TTAATTCTCAAAGATGGCCCAAATGGATTTTTTTCGCTACTTGCTCCTATTTGGTTATTTTCTGCAAATAAAGCAAAGCCAACACAAATTAATGCAAACGATAATACTAGTGTCCACGCAAGCACTATTTTACGTTTTGGTACTGGGTCGATCTTATTCATTTATTCTCCGCAAATGATCAATAAACATCATTTAATTGTTAGCTCATATTCCTAACGTCTAACATTTAATGTCTAACCTTAATATATTATACTACAATTTGCGTTTATGTTCTTCTCGCCATTCTTCTATCTTTTTATGGTTACCGCTAATTAATACATCTGGTACATTTACATCTAAATATTTTTGCGGCTTAGTATATTGGGGGTATTCTATGTAATTTTCGCTATGCGATTCTTCTTCGGGCGAGAGGGGGTTACCGAGTACTTCCGGAATCAATCGAGCAACTGATTCAATAATTGCTAGAGCGGGTATTTCTCCGCCGGCAAGAATATATGGGCCGATCGATATCTTCTTGTCTATATACTCATCAATGCGAGCATCAAAACCCTCAAAACGACCGGCGAGCAATATTATGTCCTTATTATTCTTTGATATACTGCGAGCTATCTGTTGATTAAAAATTTCCCCATCGGGTGTCAACATAATCATTTCTGCTTTTGGATTGTGTTGTTTTATTTTTTTGATCGCCGGAATAACAACGTCGGCGCGCAAAATCATACCAGGGCCTCCTCCAAAAGGAGTATCGTCAACCTGTTTATGCTTACCCAGTCCGAAGTCTCGGAGGTTAACAATATTGATGTTAATCAACCCCTTTTTTTGCGCTCTTCCAAGAATAGACGTATCTAAATACGGCTTTATTGCATCGGGATATAGGGTAATTATTGTAAATTTCATATTTAGTAAAAGCGGATTTATACGGATCGCTACGCTGATTAATACAGATAATCATTTGTATTATATCAAATCAGTAATATATCGCTACAAAACAAAACCTCCGTGAAAATGCGGAGGTTTTGTTTTTATTGTTCGAATCTATTTGATGAGAACCAAAGCCACTGTTTGTATTATCATCTGCGTCAATAGTTCTCGTCGTCCGCTAAAAGCGCGGAACTCCTCGAGCAGTAGATTTTATTCAAGCGGTGTTGTGTTTTCCTCTTCCATTGGCTGAAAGTCGTTCTTGGACTCTTCAACACTCGGTTCGGGAACAGATACTTCTTCTTTTACTGGTGCTGGAGCAGGAGCTGGTGATTCATTTCTTAATGTATCACCGCGTCCACCTTCGGGTTCAATAATTTTCAAGTTAACACGGGCGTTATTCTTAGCGCCAAGGACTCGAAGCAGTGTTCGGATCGATTTGGCGGTATTGCCATCTTTTCCAATAACCTTACCCATATCGCTTGGGTCAACTGTCAGTTCGAGAAGCACACCCATCTCGTCGATTTTTCTGTTTATATTTACTTTTTCCGGCACATCGACAATCTCTTTTACGATGTATTCGACAAACTCTTTATCATGCTCTTCTGGCGTAGGGCTCATTTGGCCTCCTCTTGTTTATTATCTTGTTTATTTTCCAATTTATCTTTGTCGTCAGCTTTTGTATCATCATTATTAGTATCATCGTTTTTTTCTTGCTTATCAGTTTCTTCTGACTTCGGTGGTAATTCTTCGGTGGTTACTTCTGGAGCTTTTTCGCTGTTTGATGCTTTTTCCTTAGGCTTTGATTTCTCTTGGGCTTTTTTCTTGGGCTTGCCCGGAGCATCGGGAATATAAACAATATTTTTATGTTTGATTCCTTGAGACAATAAAAGCTTGGCCGCTGTGTTTGACGGTTTGGCTCCTTTTTCTACCCAGTCTAGAACTGCTTTTTTATCGACGACCAACTCTTTAGTTTTGGGGTTGTACCAACCAAGTTTAGCGGTAAAACTTCCTTTAACCGAGTTTTCGCGTGGAGCAACTACTAGCTGAAAGTGAGATTCGTTTTTCTTTCCTACTCGTCTTAGTCGTATTCTTAGCATTTAACCTTTCTTAGAATTTCTTTGATTTATCAGATTTAATTTAACAGTTTTTGGGAAGCTTGTCAATAATTTCTTATAACCGTTATAAAATTCTTTTGCCGACATTGCCCGCTTTCCGGCTGGTTGGATGGTATCAATAATCAAAATATTATCCTCAATATGCGCTTCTATTAATTTTACCATCACGCCATTAATTTTTGCTGTTGTTCCCGGCCATGGGGTATAGGCTCTGATTTTCCTGTCAATTTCATGGGGGTCGTCATCTAAGTTGATATTGCCGTCGCCTTTGCTAATGATGTGTGTATATGTCGCCTGGTCTTCATTTTGCGGTTTGTGTGCAATGTCGCCATGGAGATATTTATCAATTATCTGTACAATTTTATTTGATGATAGCTTTGCGAGTCTAGCAGATAATGCGATAGCGTTTTCGTTGCCGGTATCAACCTTGAATTGCGCTAATATAGGACCGGCGTCCATTTTGTGCTCTAAAACCATTATTGAAACACCAGCCTGATTATCTCCTTCCAGAATGGTTGCCTCAATCGGTGCAGGCCCACGATAACGAGGTAGCAAGGAGGGATGAATATTGATAAATTTGCCCGGGAGAAGGTCGAGTATCTCTTGCGGTATAATTCTGCCCAGTGCCGCAACAATTACAGCATCCGGCTTTTCTGTTTTTATCAGTTTATTTACCGAATCCCAATCAGATTTGGAGTCGATAAGCGTGGCAAGTAAGTTCAGTTTTTTTGATTCGGACAGGACCGCGTTTGGTTCCGGTTTTAAACCTCTACCAGCTGGTTTTGCAGGCCTTGTCACTACGGCGCGTAAATCGATTGAGCTATCGTCCACCAACTTATTTAGTATCGGGAGAGCAAATGTGTCAGCTCCGAAAAATATTATCTTCATATTAATTAACTCTCGCTTGTAGCGTTTTGGGCATTCGTGTATTCATTGTGACGGTCGGTAATTAAGATTCCATTTAAATGGTCAATTTCATGTTGGAGTATTCGCGCAACCAAATCTTTCGATTTAATTCGATGGCGAGTGCCATTGATATCTTGATAGATCACTGATACTTCATTATACCGCGGTATTTCGAGGTTAATTTTAGGTAATGATAGACATCCTTCTTCTGTTACATTAGTAGTTACACTATGGTGAATTATCTTGGGGTTGATGAGAATAGTTAGTGGTACAGTAGAATATTTTTTTTCCTCATCGGTTTTGGGTATAAACTCAACGACTACAACTCGCAAAGACTTGCCGATTTGCGGTGCTGCTAGCCCCATACCGTCAGCTTCTCGCATAACAGGGATCATGTCACGAACTAGTTTTTTTAGGTCATCATCAAAAACCCGTACGGCACGGGCCTTCTGAAATAATATTTTGTTAGGTGATGTAACGATGGTCATAATTTGTGATTAGTGGGTGGTGATTGATGATATGTGGTTAGACGTTGAATTTTGTTAGCACCCGAATTCACTCTAATTTGTCGCGAATCCTGCACCCGAATGGTAATCTCGAAACTTAAATGTTAAACCTAATAAACTTTATCGTTCGAGGGTACTCCCGAGAACTAAAAAACTATAGTAATTCTCGATGAATACCCGCCTCGTTGTGGGGCTACATCTTCGAACAGTAAGATTTGCCATAATTAGATTTGGTTTTTATATTTGACATCTAGCATTTGAGATTGATTATTTTAATACTTTCCTATAAACCTCCGTTAGGTGGTCGACGCAATTACTAGTAGAAAATCTTCTTGAGTTGGCGCGGGCGATTCTACCGAAGTTATTGCGAATTTTCGGGTTATCAAGAAGATACATAATTTTAGCAGAAAAAGTGTTTTCGTTCAAGGGTGTAAGGAAGCCATCCTCGTTATCACGAATTATATTGGATGGAGCCAATCTGTTAATGGCAACTACTGGCACGCCGGCTGCCATTGCCTCAAGTATGGCAAGAGCTTGAGTAGCGGTCGTTGATGGAAAAACAAAAACATCGCAGGCGCCATAAACTTTGTTCAGCTCACCTTTGGGCATAAAGCCACCAAAAGTGATATTGTCGGCGAAGGGTTGTTTTTCAACTACTTTTTGAATGGTATTTTCCTGGGTGCCACGTCCGATAATAAGCAGATGAACGTTTTCTTTTTTTTGCCAAATTTCTCGAAAGGCCCGCAAGAGAAAGCGGATATTGCTTTCTTCATCGATTCGCCCAACATAAAGTAGTATTTGTTGCCCGGTCGGGATACTAAAACGCGACCTAAGAGTTTCTGGGGTTATAGATGTATAATCATCAACATTAATTCCTGCCGGAATGATTGTAATTGGCGTGACAATTTTACTTGCTATAGCCAGTTTTTTTGCCGAAGGGCTAGGCGCTATAACAGCATTGCATTGGTTGGCGTGATTGCGAGAGGCATTTTGATACCAGCTTCGTGCAAATGGCTTGAAGATTGGTCTGTAATATTTTGTATGTTCCGTGTATAGTAAGTCATACGAGAATACTATTGGTTTGTGGAGTTTTTTGCCGATGGAGAGGCCGAAACTGCCAACCGAATAAATGCTGAATGTGTGGATAATATCGAGCTCCAAATCTTGTATCTCTTTAACGAACTTGCCGGTTACCGGTTTGGCAAAGGGAGTTTCGGGTCTATTGGGCAAAAAAGTCGAAGGAACTCTAATTACGCCCTTAAATTTGTCTTCGTAGTGGGGAAAGTTGGGCGCAACTACATAAACCTCGTGTCCTTTGGCTTCGAGTCCCTTGCGAAAAACCTCGATAGTAACCGAAGTTCCTGTCGGTGTTGGCAAATATGTATCTGTAAAAAATCCAATTTTCATAAAATATTGTTATATTTACATCTGGCAGTCATCCTGATTGAGTGTAATCACGATTGAAGGATCTAGCGCGGTATCTACAATCAGATTCTTCACCCTCGACATACTCGGGTTCAGAATGACAGACGTTAATATCTATATCCTTATTTTATATTCTACTACTCTTAACACAGTTGGTAAAATCCACTAGCTAGAGACTTGCAAAAAATTCTATATTAACATGTCATTTCGACGAGTATGCCGAGGAGAAATCCCGTCAGTACAAAAATATGAGATTTCTCGCCCATTAGGGGACTCGAAATGACGATATAGGTCGGTTATCTAAGTTTTTATTTTGGCTTATCGATATAGATTTTTTGGGAGAGGTGGTAGATATCATTAATATTTTTGGGAGGCCAGAGTTCCGGTTTGACGTAAGCGGTGAGGGTGCCATCGCTATTAATGGTGGTTTTTGACCCAACGGGAAGAAGTTTTATCAAGCTCTCTGGATTTTTGGTTCTAAACG
>CAZPNA010000048.1:0-4588 GCA_964588135.1 uncultured Candidatus Saccharibacteria bacterium
CAGAGCGTGATCTGGCTCTGCCAGAGGATTTCATTAGAGTAATTAGAATAATTAGGTTAATTAGAATAATTTACTTTTTCTATGAAAATTAAAAGACTTACAATTATTACTGTTGTTATTTTCTTTGCCATCATCCTTGTCGGGTTGGCGGGGATGTGGTTGTGGGGTACCAAGCCGACGGGTGTCGGTGAAACTATTGTCGAATCAAACGGTTCAGTAAATCAATTCGCATATTCTTTGGCAAACAAAGGCTTAATTCACTCGCCGATAATGTTCCGCCTCCAGTGGGGGAACGATGCTTTGCAGGAAGGGTATTATTCATTAAGTGGCGAATCGGTGGAAGATATCATCGCTAAAATAAAGCAAGGTCCAAATGTCGTTAAGGTTACTATTCCCGAAGGTTTTTCATCAGGGCAAGTGGCGCAAAGATTGGGGAAGAACGGATTTGACGCTGATGGATTTTATGAGCTAGCTCAATCGGAAGAAGGCTATCTTTTTCCTGATACGTATTTTTTTGTTAATGATTCTACGGTCGACGAACTGTTGCAGAATTTCAAAGATGTGTATTTGTCGCGAACAGATGGTTTGGAAATCTCAAGTGAGGATTTAATTTTGGCATCAATTGTTGAACGTGAGGCGCAAAACGACGAGGAAAGAGCGAAAATTGCAGCGGTTTATAAAAATCGCATTGATCAAGATATGAATTTAGAGGCTGACCCGACAGTTCAATATGGGCGGGATTTGGCACTTATCAAATCAGAGGGGCTTGTTGATACCCAGCTTTGGGAGCCGCTGGAAGCAGGGCAAACAAAATCGATTAATTCGCCATATAATACGTACCTAAATGCGGGTTTGCCACCTGGACCGATTTGCAACCCGGGGCTAAAAAGTATTGAGGCAGCACTTGACCCGGAGCCAAATTTCGATTATTTATTCTTTTTCCACGATGGCAATGGGGAAATCCACTTCTCTAAAACTTTTGTAGAGCACCAAGATCTAATTGAACAATACGGACTCTAAAAATAACTGATAACTAATAACTAATAACTAATAAGTAATAAGTAATAACTATGGTGTGCTAATGCACTTATTATTGTTCGAGCTCTAACGAGCGAGAACTATTCGCCATATGAGTTCTCATCTGAATACAGATTCAAACAATATCCTCATTCTATATGTTCTTGATTATTGGGTGGGTTGATGATTATCTTAAGATAAGGTTATAATAAGTCTTGCACGCGAAAACACTCGAAAGAGTCGCGAAATCGTCACCCGAAAGGACGGGAAAACCAAAGGGATCCCTCCGCTCGCCCCAATGGGGCGCTCGGTCGGGATGACAATCATAAAGTAACACAATAATATTTAGGTAATCCTTTGATTGGTTCAAGGTATAAACGGGAGTAAATTGTGGCAGTTGGAAATTTTTTCAGATCATTTAGTCACGATATCGGTATCGACCTTGGTACCGCCAATACATTAGTGTACGTAAAAGGTCGTGGAGTGGTTATCAACGAGCCGTCCGTAGTGGCTATCAACAAAAAAACTCGGCAGATTCTTGCAATCGGCGAAGATGCCAAAAGTATGGTGGGGCGGACGCCAGCTCATATTGTAGCAACTAGACCGCTCGTTGATGGTGTTGTTAGCGACTTTGAAGTTACCGAACAACTGCTTCATTATTTTATCAACAGAGTTCACAGGGAAAAATTTGCATTTTTCCCGCGCCCGCGCGTGGTGGTTGGTATCCCTTATGGCGTAACCGAAGTTGAGCGGCGTGCCGTTGAAGAAGCGGCGATAAGCGCCGGCGCTCGTGAAGTTTTCCTCATCGAAGAGCCATTGGCGGCGGCAATCGGTGCTCGCCTAAGTATCCAAGATGCTCGTGGTAATATGATTGTCGATATCGGCGGTGGAACAACCGAAGTCGCCATAATATCACTGGGTGGAATTGTCGCCAGTCGCTCGGTTCGTATTGCCGGTGACGAATTAAACCAAGATATCATTGACTATGCTCGTAGCGAATTCAACCTAATGCTCGGTGAGCGGACAGCGGAAGAAATAAAAATAAATATCGGATCGGCGGTGGATACCGGCGAATCACTAACGGCGCCAATGCGCGGGAGAGACCTTATCACCGGTTTGCCGAGCGAGATAACTGTCGATGATGACCAAATTAGGCACGCCTTGTCAAAATCAATCCAAATTATTGTTGATGCTGTAAGGGTAACCATAGAAGAAGCACCGCCGGAGTTGGTTGCCGATATCATCGAGCAAGGTATTGTCCTTGCCGGTGGCGGAGCGCTTCTGCGCGGACTCGACAGGTTACTATCAGAGGCGACCGAAACAACAGTTCATATTGCCGATGACCCGCTAACCTGCGTCGCCCGCGGAACGGGAGTTGTTTTGGAAGATTTGGATGCCTTGCGAGACGTGTTGCTACCAACGGAATTTATAAGATCGTAGATACAGCTTGCACGCGAAAGCACGCAAAAATGTCGCGAAAGATTCACTCAAATAGCATCGTTGTCATTTCGAGGGTAATCCCGAGAAATCTCATGCCTGATACTGAAGGGATTTCTCCTCGGCATACTCGTCGAAATGACAGAGATATAGAGTTTTTTATCCTTCATATAATTAGAATAATTTTAGATGGGTAATCATGCGTAATATTCAGTGGGCAATAGCATTACTAATCATTATCGCCGGTCTGGCGCTCTGGCCGGTAAGTCGAGGTGTGTGGCAAAACACAATCGGTCGTAGCGCTTATTTTACAGGTCAATTTGCATCAATAATAACCGGCAGTATCGGTACGCTCCTGCAACTGTCATCACTTGGCGTAAAACTGAAAGATACTGAAGCAGAAAACGCACGACTTAAAGCGGAAATTGCCAGTATGGAAGCGCTAAAAGTTGAAAATGAAAAATTACTTAAAGAAATAAATCTCTCAACAAGTGGTGTTGAGGGTAAGGAAAAAATATATGCAAGAGTAATTGGTAGAAGTCCGGCAAATTTCTTGCAAACTTATACACTCGATAAAGGTACGAGTAGTGGAGCCGAAGCTGGACAAACGGTGGTTGCCGAAGGGTATTTGGTTGGTCAAATTAAATCGGTTACATCTTCAACATCCGAGGTGAATATTATATCCAGTGGTCAACTATTACTGCCGGTTATTCTCCAAACATCGAAAGGCTCGGGTGTGGTTCGAGGCGGATTGGAAGGTTTGATTGTTGATGAAATTCCATTGGAGGCAGAGGTTAAAGAAGGCGAACTTGTTCAAACACAAGATCTCGACGGGATAGTTCTATCAAACATTTCGGTTGGGACAGTAAGGTCTATCCAACAAAAAAGAGGTGATATTTTTCAAACAGCCATAGCAGAATCTCCTTTAGATTTTTCCGAAATTGAATTAGTAACTATAATAAAAAAATAATGCAAGCATTTTTTGTAATAATTATTGCCTTTATAGCCGTTTGGTTCGATATTGCCTTTTTTTCGTGGTTGCCAGTTTTCCTTGTGCCAATTTGGGTCTGGATAGGTATTCATATAACAGTAATGCGCGATAATTGTTATGAACGGTGGCTTTGGGTGGCATCATTTACCGTATGGAGTTTATTTGCCTGTGGCTGGCTTGAGGGTTTGATCTTTTTGATGGTTTTCCTAGCTGGGTCAATGGTCTTGAATTATGTCTATAAGAAATATCTGCCAATGACTAGCGTCTTGCTGACGCTTGTCCCAAGTGTTATTCTCCTTGTACTTTGTCAAACTGTTTATATGATACTAGTGAGACAACCAATATCAGTCGATTTTGTTGGAAGAATAGTCGTGACAATGTTAATTATTTTTGCAATCATATTATTCTATGACCCCAAAAAAGCAAAGAAAAAACATATTCGAACCAGTCGATAAGCCAATCGGCGAAATACCAAGGCCGACGATCCAAGAGCGCGAGTGGGCGCCCGAGAATCAGATTGTCGAAGCCGAAAAAGTTGAAAAAAAAGAGATGCCGAAAACTCGCAACTGGCTATACTCGCTTATCGTGGTCTCTATCTGTGCCATTTTTGTATTTAAATTGATGAATTTGCAAATTGCACAGGGTCAGGAAAACAGACTTCTTGCCGAGGACAACAGAATCCGATCAAGTCTCATAGAAGCGCCGCGAGGAGAAATCATTGACAGTTCCGATGAAATTTTGGTTTCTAACACAGCCAATTATGTTATGCAGATTTATCCTTATAATCTTCCAAAACAGGAAGATGAATATAACGCGCTTGTCGATAGCGTCAAAACCGCAGTAGATTATGAAGGCGACCTTTCGCAAAAAATCAAAGAAGAAAAAGAGCGTAGTTTCGACCCGGTAATTATCAAAGAGGATATCGAAAAAAACGAAGCGACGAAATTGAGGATAAAATTTGCTGAATATTCCGGAGTTGAAATTACTGCTTTGCCCAAGAGGGAATACAGAAAAGATATGGGTTTGGCCCATATTCTCGGTTATGTCGGGAAAATGAGTAAGGAGGATGTTAACGACTACCCTGATTACCCAACTAGCGGACAGATCGGTAAAACGGGAATAGAAAGTTCGTACGATGCGTAT
>CAZPNA010000048.1:4598-5067 GCA_964588135.1 uncultured Candidatus Saccharibacteria bacterium
GAAATTGATAGCTCTGGACAAATAAAAAGGGTTTTGAAAACGGTACCGGCTCAAATCGGTTCAACTGTAAAATTGAATTTGGTTTCCGAATTACAAAAGGTTCTTTACGACGAACTCAAAAGTGCTATTGAAAAATCTGGCGGAAAATCCGGCTCGGCGATTGCTCTTGACCCTCAAACTGGCGGAATTTACAGCATGGTTAGCTTGCCGGACTATGATCTAAATATTTTTTCCGGCAGGACGGATAAGGGCGAGTATTCAAAACTAATCGAAGACCCTAACCTACCTCTTCTTAATAGGGCAATCGGCGGTCTTTTTCCACCGGGTTCATCGATAAAACCATTTGTTGCCGCCGCCGGACTTGATGCTGGAGTAATTGACGAAGATACATCAATTATTACCCCTTCTGAAATCAAAATTGGCGAGTGGGTTTTCCCGGACTGGAAGCCTCACGGATCGGCTGATGTAA
>CAZPNA010000049.1:0-5013 GCA_964588135.1 uncultured Candidatus Saccharibacteria bacterium
AACATAAACGTCTGGCAAGTGTATCAAGGTATAATTAATATTCGCTGCGCCGTCGTAATCACCGAGTGTGCCATTGTGAGTCCGTTTGGTTTCCAGTGTGGCGCTACGCGTTTTTGCATCAATATCAAATTTAGTATTTTGTTCAACCGATAGGCTGGTTTTCGACCCGACGGTGGCGTTGGTAATATAAAGAAAATCGTCGGTTGTATCAATTTCCCGCGACCAACTGTTATCGATAATCATCTTCTCTTTTTGCGTGTCACTATGGTAAAAAACCACATCTTTTCTTTCTAGCGCTCTTGATAGATAGTTCCATAACGTCCACTTCGGCAGGGCCATAGCCTTTTCTTGCAGTGCGGGCAAAAAGTCTTTGAGTACGGTTTTGGGCTCATTAATTTCTTCATTGCGCGGGTCATCCCAGTAATCATTTTCCACAGCGTTGGTTAGCGCCGGGAAAAAAGTTTCATAGTCAAGTTCGATATTACTATTGGGTGATGACACCGGTCCTGTTAGCGCAAGCAAATCGCGAATAACGGTGGCGTTAATGAGGATGACGCCATCGAGCGAATCATTATATTCTTGATTGTAAAACCAAAGAGCGGTCTTGGCGCTTTCGGAAAAATTAGAACTCCAGTTACTGTCGTGCAATTGCCACGAAGTATCCTCACATAATATTTCTTGTAGGGGTTCGGGAAGTTCAACGAAATTATTTGCAACAAATTCATTGTCTTTGTCGTAGATGTTAGTTTCAAAATATTCGATAGTTGGCGACAGACCATCGGTGTTTAATATTGCAAAGCTTCCAATAAAGCCGCCACTTGGTCGCAGTTCTGAATTATTGCCAAGTAATACTAAATAACGCCCGCCTTTAAATATTTTTACGATATCAAGCACACCACCAAAAGATGTTTTGGGAATCGCTAGAAAAATAATTAGTAATACGATCACTATTAATATCAACGTCCTAAAAATAAGACGCATAGTTTTACCGCGGCGAATGCGTTTTACCGCGTCAGAAAGATTATCAAGTTCATCACCCCAGAATTCATCTGACAATTTCCCCTCCAAACGATCTTACTGTAACTTATCAGTTCTATAAAACACTATTGATAGAGAAATCATTAGCCCAAGCAATCCGGCGACCGCAGCATTAATAGTGTATGATTTTGGTGTTTTAACAACTACGGGGTCGGAAAAGTTTACCGTAAAATATGCCGATTCATCTTGCTGATCTTTATTGATATCTTTTACTAGCTGTGCGATGTATTTATTCGCTGATGTTATCAATGTTTCTGCCTTGTCGGGGTCTGTGTCAGATGTGGTAAATGTAACAACATTGCTACCGGCACTTTCTTTTTTTGCAGTAAAGATTGTATCGATTCCTTTGAGGCTGGATTCGGGCAACTGAATATTGGCTTCTTTATAAATAGCTGCAACGGTTGGTGCACTTGAAAGCCAGCTGACGATGCTGTCGGCGATAAAACCACCGGACTGAATGGAGTAGTAATTGTCGTACAAGTAATAATCAACACTTTTTTGGTCGATGTTGCTTCCTCTTATTGCAGTTACGGTACTTCCTGCCTCGTATGATTGTGGCATTGCCCATGTTGCAATAATCGCAGTTACCGCTAGCGCTACTACCCAAACAACAATCGCCCATCGTCCACGAGATACTTTAGACATTACATTATTGACGTTCATTTCGTTCTCCTATAGCTTTAGTTACAAAATCTCTAATATTATTTATAAAGTTTTCCTTGCTAAATTTTTCTGCCCGTTTTATGCAATTGCTCGGCAATATTTTAAGTTGCTCGAATCGCTTCAGTGCATCATTTAGGCTTTCCTTTGACTGCTCGTCAAAAAACAGACCGGTTTTATCACTTACAATCGTTTCGGTGGCGCCACCCTTGCCAAAAGCTACTACCGGCGTGCCGGCCGACATCGCCTCTACTGGCACTATACCAAAATCTTCATTGGCGGCAAAGATGAAACCCCTAGCTTCTTGATATAGCGAGACCAGCTTTTTGTCGGACACAAACCCCGCAAATTCAATATTGTCTTTAGCGATTTCTTTAAGTTTGCCAAGTTCCGGTCCGGTACCAGCGACAACCAGCTTTTTATCAAAATTATTAAATGTCTCAACTATCAAGTCAACTTTTTTATACGGTATTAGTCTTCCGGCGGAGAGATAGTAATCTTTTTTAGTCACATTTCCATGTGGTTGATATTTTTCGGTATCGACTGGAGGGTAGATGACATGTGATTTCCTGCCATAAGATTCCTTGATTCTGCCAGCTATTATTTCTGAATTAGCTATATAGTAATCAACGTTTTTGCTTGATATCAGATCCTGTTTTTTAAGATATCTAAGAAGGGGTTTTAAAAACGGCCCAAGGTTTATTCTGTCACCGAGATTATCTATCTCAGGCGCCCAAACGTAACGTAGGGGGGTGTGGCAATAGCAAATATGAGTGGCGCCTTTAGGTTTGGTGATGCTTTTACCAACGGTGTGCGAACTGGATATTATTACATCAAACTCGCTCAAATCAAGTTTTCTAAGAGCTCCAAACATCAAAGGAATATATAATTGCGTCTTCCTTTTGGCAAAGGGCAAATTGTTGATGTATGTTGTACGAATATCGCAATTCTTATAATGTGGCATCTTCTTGGCGTTATAGACCGTTGTGTAGATAGGAGCTTCGGGGTAGAGTTCGTGAATTGCCCAAAGAACTTGGTCATCTCCGCCAACATTGGTAATCCAATCAGCAACAATAGCAATTTTGATATTTTTTATTGGCATAAAAAAGTGATAAGTGACATTGATAAAAATTATTCTAATTGTTCTAATTAACCTAATTATTCTAAGGAATCACCAACTACAGAAAATCCTAAAAGGATAATAAAATAGAATTTGCATTAATTGGGATTTGAATTATATTTTGGGATTTCATTAGAGTAATTAGACTAATTAGGTTAATTAGAGTAATCGAATTAGTATGCTCCTTTTGCGCCCAAGACAACAAACACCGTTTGGATGCCGATTTGAAAATCCAGCCATATCGACCAGTTCTCAATGTAGTAGATATCTAGGTCGGCCTCATCGTCAAAATCTAAATCACTACGGCCGGAAACCTGCGCCATACCGGTAATGCCAGGTTTAATCAAAAACAACTTTTTATGTCTTGGCTGATAGCCGGCAACTTCTTTTGGTCGGTGCGGGCGAGGCCCGACTATACTAATTTCGCCACGCAGTGAATTGAAAAACTGTGGCAATTCATCAAGACTGGTTTTTCTTAAAAAATTTCCGATGGATGTTACTCTCGGATCATCCTTAATTTTGGGAATTGGGCCTGTTCGGGTGTTTTTTTCTTTAATGATTTCATCTTCGATTTTTTCTGCCTTAGAGCCACCATACTCTTTGCCCGTACAATATTCTTGTTTAAATGTCCTAAATTTATATAGATAAAATTCGCCATCAGTGCCAACTCGTTTATCTTTGTAGATGACAGGGCCTTTTGATGTCAGCTTGACGAGCAAAGCAACTATCAAATATAACCACGAGAATACGATAATAAACAACAGTGAACCGATAATATCAAAAACTCTTTTTACGGTACTAGCCCAGCCTTCGAGAGGTGTTTCAAGTATTTCAACCACGGGTAAACCGGCGATAGTTCCTGCGGCGAACTTGCGCGCTCCAATCTGCAGGGCGCTTGGGGTTAAATGAAAAGAAACTTTGTTATCGCGAGCAATTTCAGACAAATGTATAATCTCACTCTGCGATAATTTCGGACTGGAAACTATAATATCACTGACATGGTATTTTTTGATGAGGGGGTCTAAATTTTCATCCGTTCCTAAATATTTAATATCATTGCCGGATGTTTTTTCATCTCCTATTATACCTACAACCTCAAACCCGTAGGCGGGGTTATTGTTAAGCGGAACAGCAATATCTATAGCTTGATCCTCTGGTCCTATAATTATTACTCTGCGCAGTCCAAACCCGGATTTATGGTAGGTTTTTTCGATTAATGCTAACAACCAGCGTCCCACGAGGAGAAAAAGAATACTTATGAGCCAAGCATATATTATCAGCAATCTTGAAAAGAAGAAGCTTCGAGTAAAGAAAACCCAGAGAACAACGTACATCACACCTGCGGTGGCGGAAATAAAAATACTGGTAAATTGTCCAAGCCCTTTTTTGGGGTATCGGTAATTATAGAGTCCTTCAAACATCATGGTCACCAAGAATAGTGGTGTCAGGTAAATAACAAATGTTAAATAATCGGCAAATGGCCACACGTATGATACGGGGAGTGTATCAAAGCGGGCACGCATAAAATAAGCCAGAACATATGCTCCGACCCACGCAATAACATCCACTATAATAGATAGATAGTTAAAGACGATACTTTTTTGATTCATAGCTTGTTACCTCTTGATACATATTATCATATACTACAGTGCCTAATACAAGAGTTTTTCAGTGAAATCATATAGCAACCAAAAACCCCACCGTACTAGTGTGGGATTTTTGGCAAGTGGCAAGTGATGTGGGTCAAAGCCACTAATTGAAAATTTCAATTAACCTTTCTTCAACATTGGAAGACCGGTTCTTGAATTTTCTACTACTACGTAACCTTCAGGAACTTCATCGAGCGCACCATCTTTGACTTCGCGCGCGAAGAAATAGATTGTCTGCTGGCGGCCACCGCGAAGGGTGACATCTTTGGAGTGCAGGTAATATGTTTCACCTGACTTTTTGCTTTTTACTGAGTGTGCCATTTGTTTGCTCACCTCCTTTCTAACAGGTTTGTTAGTAATCAGTCTTCATTATCTTGCTTATCTACCAGGCTTGTCAAGGTTTGCCAATCTAGAACTGTGGATAACTGGTTAGTATATGGTTATAAATTACAAAAGCCATCACGCACATATCGTTCACGATAAGATGAATTGATGGCTTTTGTTAACTTTTTATTGAGCCGTGTCGGCAGGTATGTCCGATGTTGG
>CAZPNA010000050.1:0-4899 GCA_964588135.1 uncultured Candidatus Saccharibacteria bacterium
CAGTGGTATAAAGATATGGTGCCGTTATTAGATAGCGCCTGTTGTCGTAACTTCTCCCCTGCCCGAGGGGAGACGGATTTGGTATCAAACAAATCCAGAGGGGTGGGAGTGAAAGAGATTGCCGCGTCGATTACTCCTCGCAATGACAATCGGATTCGCAATGACAGAGAAGAGAGTGTCCATGATCAAATTTCAAATAGAAACCAATGGATGAAAAAACATCGAGTACCGATTAGCAAGAATCAGTTATTGTTTAACCAAAAGATTGAACCGGTGGGGGAGCCGTGGGTTAGTGTACGACGGTGCATCGAGTTCGCACTTTTTTTGGTCGGTGATGCGCTGGAAATATTTCTAAAATACATCCAAATTGCAAAAATTAAACGCCACCCGCTTACCGCCTCAAACCTCGACAAAATTATTATCAGCGACAAAGAACTAATGTTCCACCCCCGCAAAACACCCGAATCACTCGAATAAATCTCGAATTACACTCGAATAATTCACCCGAATAAACAATATATTGGCGGATGATGTAAAGGGTACTTGACCCGCCTTCGCCAAGGCTACGGACGGGCAAGCAAATTACATAAATATGTTTTTTTTCAAAAAAGAGAAGTAAATATCTCTTGACATATTTAATGTTTTCGTGATATTTTTAGATATGCGGCGGGTAGTCGAGTTTCCCCCTTACTCGCTCCTGCCGCTTTATAGATAGAAATTTCAAATCACAAATATCAAATATCCCCACTTCGCCCTGAGTAAAGTCGAACGGGCTACGCGGGGCAAGCAATGAAAAATTATAAAAAGTATTGTCCCACTGCGATCATTTAGATCGCGCTCCCCACCTACGCCAAGGCTACGGTGGGCACGCGAGGGACTTCCGGGTTTTGCTTCCTGTCAGGGAGCGCAAAAGCTCGGAGCGGAGGAATTATGACAAAAATACGACCGTTGGGTGATAAGGTTTTTATCGAACCTTTGCAAGAAGATTTAAAAACAAAAACAGGAATCTACCTTCCTGATAGCGCCAAGGAAAAACCAAAACAAGCGAAAGTTTTAGCAGTTGGCGAAGGTAAAATGGTTGATGGCAAGTTAAAGCCATTAAGCGTAAAACCGGGCGATGTTATCCTCACCAAAGAATGGGGTGGTGACGAAGTTAAATTCGAAGGCAAAGAATATAAAATCGTATCGGAAGAAGATATCCTCGGTGTTATAGAATAACGCCGAGAAATAACAAAAACCAAGAAACAAGGATACAAAAATGAGCAAACAAATTAAATTTTCGGAAGAAGCAAGAAACGGACTTAAAAAAGGTGTTAACATTCTTGCCGATTCAGTCAAGGTAACTCTTGGTCCGAAGGGTCGCAATGCGGTTCTCGACAAGGGCTACGGCGCGCCGACTATCACTAACGATGGTGTAACTATCGCCAAAGAAATCGAGCTCGAAGATAAATTCGAAAATATGGGCGCGCAACTGGTTAAAGAAGTTGCTGAAAAAACCAACGATGCTGCCGGCGATGGTACAACAACCGCAACAATTTTGGCTCAAGCGCTCATCAACGAAGGGTTGAAAAACGTAACTGCCGGTACTAACCCGGTTGAAATTCGCCGTGGTCTTGAAAAAGGTGTTGCCCAAGCAGTCAAAGCGCTACAAGCACAATCTAAAAAAATCGAGGGCGCCGAAAGCATCGCCCAAGTGGCATCAATTTCTGCCGATTCTCCGGAAGTCGGAAAACTAATTGCGGAGATTTTCGATATGGTTGGCAGTGACGGCGTTATTACCGTTGAAGATTCGCAAACGCTGGGTCTTAGCAAAGAAGTTGCTAGCGGTATGCAATTTGACCAAGGGTTTGTCAGTGCATATATGATGACCGACACCACTCGCCAAGAAGCCGAATTGGAAAACCCGTTGGTCCTTATCACCGACAAAAAAATCAGCGCTGCCGCTGACATAGTTCCCCTTTTAGAAAACATTCAAAAGTCGGGTAAGAAAGATGTTGTAATTATCGCCGAAGAGGTTGATGGCGAAGCCCTTGCCGTTCTAGTTCTTAATAAACTGCGTGGCGTTTTCAACACTCTTGCTGTCAAAGCGCCCGGTTTTGGCGACAGACGCAAAGAAATTTTACAAGATATTGCGACACTAACCGGTGCTGAACTAGTCAGCGAAGACACCGGAATTGCGTGGGAAAATGTCACCGTGGAGATGCTTGGAACCGCTCGCAAAATTGTTGCTGATAAAGAAAAAACAACCATTATTGATGGCGGTGGCGACAGCGCTAGCATCAAAAAAAGAACAGAAGCAATAAAAGCGCAAATTGAAAAAACCGATAATAGCTACGACAAAGAAAAAATGCAGGAACGTCTTGCGAAGATGTCTGGCGGAATCGGTGTCATCAAAGTCGGTGCGGCCAGCGAAGTTGAACTCAAAGAGAAAAAGCACCGAATTGAAGATGCGGTTTCTGCGACCAAAGCGGCGCTTGAAGAAGGAATCGTCTCCGGTGGCGGAGTAGCTCTTATTGATATTATTCGATCACTCGATGAGGTTAAAGTTGATGGTGAAGAAAAAATCGGTGTTGCGATTTTGCGCAAAGCGCTCGAAACTCCCATCCGCCAAATTGCCGCTAATGCCGGTAAGGATGGCTCAGTGATTATCGAAGAAATCAAGCGCAAAGAAAAAGGTGTTGGTTACAATGCCGCTACCGATGAATATGCAAATATGATTGATGCTGGAATTATTGACCCGCTCAAAGTTACCCGCTCTGCTCTGCAGAACGCGGTATCGGTGGCGGCGATGGTTCTAACAACTGAAACTGTTATTACCGATTTGCCGGCTGTTAAAGATGATGCGACCGGTGGTGCCGGAATGGGTGCAATGGGTGGCGGAATGCCGATGGGAATGTAAGTAGTAGAAAGTATAAAGTAGAAGGTAGAAAGTACAAATAATACAAAAGATAAATAGAAGAAGGCGCGGGTGGCTAACGCCACCCGCGCCCTTTGTTTATGAAAAGAAAGATGTATATTATCGCGTGTTGATGCGCAAACTCGGCCCGAATGGATTTCCATCACTTCTCTGCGCGCCGGATTCAAATCTGTTGCCAGTGTCAGGAAATAGAATGCCAGCCAATCTGTTTTGGGCATCGCTTATTGCTCTATCTAGCGCCTCTTGCCCCAGACAGTTTTGAGCAATTACTTTTACAAGTCGTTGCCTGCTATTTTCGTTATTCAGCGCTTGGTTCTGTTTACTGGTAAATCCTGACATAACAAGATCACTATAGAAATATGTATATGTTGATTGTGGGTTTAATTTGAATTCATCGCTTCTTCCCGAATTGCCACTTGTAGAGATGAGTGTGTCGTCTTGGTAGATTCTTCCTCTGTTAAGTACAATTTCATCAATCTCTTCTGAATTCAATGCTTTGTTAAGCGCGATGATGGGATTGTCACAAATTGCATTGGCAATCAGTGTGCAATCAGCATTGAAATTGTTAGATAGTGGCTGGCCGGGCATAAGAATCGAAACACGTTCGAAGTTGCTCAGCTCGGTTGGCGATATTCCGTGAAAATCTACTCCACCGATAGCCGAAACCGGTTTGAAGACACCTTGGAGGGGGTCGCGATTAGTGAGACCCAAAGCTTCGAGAGATTTGTCATCACTAATGTTGAAACATTCAACTGCATCAATGTTATCAATGCAGTTTTTGTAGAATGTGTACCAACCTGGGCGCAATGGGTCACTGGCAAAAGGATGAGCAATAACGACTGCGCAATTGCCCCTGTGGGCGATGGCTCCAATTTGGTCTTGAACAATATCCATTCTGTTGTGTGTTGAAACGCATTCCATTAGTTCATGGAAAAGTTCAGCCGTCATCGGGCCGATAACAAGCATATGAATTCGGTTGGGGTCGCCGCTAGGGTCATATACATTGTCGCGGTCGCCACCCAGTTCAACTTCGAGTCCGGGAATAACAAGGATATCGTATTTCGTACTTGCCTGACGGCAGGCTTCGATGTAGTTTTCGATGCCATGTTCTTTTGTTCTACTTCCAGCGAAATTCAGAAATGACTCAATAGCATTTCGACTGCTGAAGGCGCGTGCGACTTTATCGTGGCTTGTCGCTTCGACGTCGTCAGCGTGGTCGGACATAATAAGGTAATCAAGCCCCATTTTTTTTGCTAAGCAAGCTAGCTGGTCGATTGTGGCTACACCATCAGAAAAAGTCGAGTGCATATGCGATAGTCCCGAAATGGGGTAGAACTCGGTGATATCTTCATTGAATTGGGCGCTGGCGGAGGGAGCAGTCAGTGCTCCCGCCAGGGTGATAACAGCTGCAACGATCAGGGAACGCCAAGCGTTATGCAACTGACTCACTCCTTACTACCGAGAGATGTCAAAGACCCATGGTCCCTGTTGATCGTATTATACTTATTTATTTTGCTGGCAACAATAAACAGACTTCTATCCGAGTCTTCTGGACCGCTATCATTTCCACCTCGTAGGTGTACGTAAGCTGGTTAAGAAATTAAATAAAGCCGGATTGGATGCGCTCCAATCCGGCTAAGTGATGAATTGTATCTGTGTCTAAGCAAATGATAGATACGACATTCTTTCTGGAAAGCTTCCTCGACAGCAATAACTGAACTGCGTCCCTTCATTCGAAACTCTTTCCGGCGTTCGGGATCTCTCTGGTATGCCCGAATCGCTTCTCGAAAACTTGGGGTTTTCTTGCCGACTACTCGGCGAATTTTGAAAAACCATCCTAATGTTTCCCAAAAACCAAGAACATTCTTGCTCTTAGCCACTGTCGATCATCTCCTTTCGGGAGAGTGGGATCAGTCTGATGCTTACGCGGTAGTTAAAAGAATTAGTGCTAATATAGCTAAGAACGATACCGTATACCTTTT
>CAZPNA010000051.1:0-4846 GCA_964588135.1 uncultured Candidatus Saccharibacteria bacterium
AAAAAACAAAAATGATTGCCTCGCTGAATGAACAGCGGTTAACGCTTGAAGATGAAATTAAAAAAGCACGGCGTCTTTGGAAGCAAGAACAAATCGAAAAAGCAGAAAAGGAAAACGAATTATCACGGCTTAAAGAACTGTCAAGAAGGAAAGAAGAGGACGAGTATAAATATTCCATAGGGCGAACAAGGAGAGAGGAAACTGACAAGTTCAATAAAGAGATGTCGGTTAAGCGAGAAGATATCGAGCGAGAAAAAGCTGAAATAACTGCGAGAAAATCGGAAATAAGCAAATTAGAAAAAGAAGTCGAATCTCTACCGGCAACAATTGATAAAGCAGTTAAGGATGCTCGCGATACTCTTACCCTCGAATTAGAGTCGGCTCATAGCGTTCAAATACGAGAAACGAAACTGGTATTTGAGAATAAGGAAAACCTGCTAAATGCGCGGATTATCAACCTCGAATCATTATCTCAATCACAGACTAAAGAACTTGAATCGCTCAAAAAACAACTCTCCGATGCCAATGATCGTCTCAAGGAAATGGCCGTTTCTGCAATAGGTGCGAGGTCAGATTTTGCCACTAAACGAATCGCTGAGGAGGGTAACAAATAATCAGCACCGATTATTACAACACGACATATAGATATCTAGATAATATTCATTGCTGTGCCGTGTAGTGATTAACAATTGTTCATCAATTTTTTGGCGGGAGAAAAAGGATTTTTATCCTGAGGATGATCGATCTTAGGCCGAGAACCTTATCTGGCGGTGGGGGTGGGATTCGAACCCACGAGGATCTTGCGACCCTACTGGTTTTCAAGACCAGCTCCTTAAACCACTCGGACACCCCACCGTGGTATTATCATATCAAACCACGCCTAATTATACTGCTAATCAGAGAAAAATTCAATAATAGATACTTACTTTCCAGCGCTTGGGATTTTACGCCACTTATTAGATTCAATATGCCAACTAGCTGGACTGGATTTCTGTATCTCGTCCCAGAGCTTTTTTGCCGACTTAGTATATAATTTTTTATTGCGAATAAGCTTGCGCTCATTAATCCATTTTTTTGGCAGTTTATGACCTTGCTCATCAAATTCTTTAAGTTCGATATCAATATCTAAATTATCAGCATCTTTTACGATTTTTGCCTCGATGCATTTGCGTTCTTCGTATTCATCGATGATCTCCTCGAAATCGGAAAGAATTGTTCCTTGTAAAGTATCATGTATCGCACTTTTCTCATCGATAGTAACATACACTTTTTGCACATAGCTATGGTCGGCAGTTCTGGTTTCGGCGAGGTCGTGAACTAATGCCATTTTGATTATTTTTTCTTCGTTTTTAACTTTTTCCATCCGTGCCAAAATCAATGCTGTAAAAATCACCCGCATTGTGTGTTCTAAATCAGTTGCACATCGCACACCAAGATGCTGTGTCCAGCCACGTGGGATATGACGCAACGATCCGATTTCGTATAATAATTCTAAGTCTCGTTTTTTCATAAATTAAGTTATACTAAAGTCAGTATATCAAAAGGAATTAATATGAAAATAAAACCAGGTCTCTACTTGCACTATAAAGGCAAAAAGTATCGTGTCCACCACATAGCAAAGGATAGCGATTCGCTCGAAGATTGTGTCGTGTACGAAACACTCTACAAGAATAATCTTTCTCGCTGGTGGGTACGTAAAGCAGAACTCTTTGGCGGTAAAATAGAGATTGATGGTAAACTAGTAGATCGATATAAATATATGGGTAAATAATTTATACTTCTTCTTCGCCAGTGCCGGCTACTATCAAATTTTCATACAAATCATGGAGGTGTTTGAGGGCGAGGTTGCGGGTGTAAACATCCAGTTCTAGTTCGGGACGGGCGGCGATTTCATCCATCACAAGCAACTTTTCAACGTATTCAACTTTCTCATCGTTTTTTGAAAATATCGCCCTGTAATGGTTTCCGCCGACAGTTGCCGTGTCGTACGGCAAAAATTTTATTTCACTTTCGTGGGCGCGAATCGCCCGTTTTTTGGTATCGATAACCCCTGAAATATCAACTTCTTCAAGCATTTCGTCGCTAGCAAAAATATCATCCCAAACTTGGTAGCCACGCAGTTTTACCTCGAAATTCGGTATTCTTTTGATGGCCTCCAGTGTCCGCTGGGTTACGCTCAAATGGGTCGGGTGAGTTTCAAAGGGCGATGGAGTAAAAATGATTTTTGGTCGCAGAAGCATCAAAACAGAAAAAATATCCTGAATTACACTATCAATTTTTGTTTCACAAACTTCTTTACTTTCGTAATGCAGGAAAAAACCTGCTACTGCGCCCAGAGTTTTAAGCGATTTTTCCGCCTCCGCTTGACGCTGTTTAGTAACAGTCTCGGCTGACCGTCTGCCCGCCGCCGGCGTGTCGGAACCGGTAGTGACGTAAATAATGAAAACATTATCGCCTTTTTCACTGGCTAGTTTGATGCTTCCACCAACGCCAATAGCTTCGTCATCTGGGTGGGGGGCGATAACGACGATATTATCAAGGCTATGATGAAAATCAGCAAGATTGGCGTTTTCCGGCAGTAGCACTGCTTTTTCTTTATTGAGGTTTATCATACACTATTATTATATCATTAAAATTATCTCAAAAGTTGACCAGTTAGATGTTAGGCGTTAAGCGCTAGAAGTCAAAAAATATCGTTTGAGCGCTAATGCGCGAGAACTAACAACCGTCAAGATAGCATCAAAACGCAAATAGTTCTCACGATTACCTGCCTCGCCGGCAGGCAGGCGTTCGAACAATAATTCTTCATTTTTCATTCTTAATTTTTAATTATTTTCTCAAACCAAAAACGGACCCGAAGATCCGTTTTTGTTAAATCAATTTTTTATACCGATAAAATTTATGCTCGGTGATCGTCGCGAGAAGGTCTTTCAGTCATAGGACGTGCTTCATTAACTCTCAAAGCGCGACCGTCTAACTCTTTACCATCCCACATTTCGATAGCTTTTTTAGCATCTTCTTCATTACTGAACTCAACGAAACCAAAACCCTTTGAACGTCCGCTCATTTTGTCAGTGATGACACGAGCTTCAACAACGTCGCCAGCTTTTGAAAAACCTTCTTTAAGGCTTTCATCGTTGGTATCGTAACTTAGATTGCCAACATATAGCTTTTTCTTATTTACTTCTTCCATCTTGGATAACTCCTAATGGCTTACACTTACGTAAGACGACCACTTTCTTTTTTATAAAAGCTTACACGCTAACTATAACACAATATATGCAAAATATCAATGCATTTTGTGGATAATTCGCATTTTGGCTTGATGCTAACCATATTGGCCCAGCAACCTCAATAAGTATAACGAGGATAAGTCTCGCCGGCGTTTGAGTAAGCGATCAATCAAAATGTTATTTTTTTGTCTTTTTGCTTGAGCTCGATTTCTTAATTTTAACGTTAGAGCCAACGACAGCGACTATTGCACCAATGACGGCGACAATAATCCATGCCCAAGGGTTAACTAGTGCGGAAAAAATATACATCACAACTCCACCAACCAGCAATATCATACCCAGCCAAAAAGTCGTACTCATTTTCCTCCTTGAATTTTGTTTGTTTTTATTCTATTGGACAAGTTGTTTGTGGTATATCACTCGACGGGTTGCCGTGTTTTTGCCATTGACCGTCTTTGCAGACCCAATCATCTTCACCGCTAAACCCTCTTAGGGCGACTATCACCACTAGGATGGTAGCCACTGCAATAACCGCTATTAATAGTTGTTTCTTTTTCATATTGTGATTATATCAAAATTATTCTTATAGTGATATTTGTCATTGCGCCGTGCCACGTGCGATAGTTTACGTGGAGGAACGAAGCAATTTCGTATTTTCGGCAGGTCAGCTCAGCTGACCTCCACCAAGCTTAGCTTGGCGGTGGGAATGGGATTCGAACCCATGATAGCGTTTCCGCCATACACGCTTTCCAAGCGTGCTCCTTAAACCACTCGGACATCCCACCAAACACAATCATTATACCTGTAAAGCCAATCTAAATCAATCTTAATAAAGAGACTATCAAAAAACGTTTTAAGCATTGTCATTGCGAGCGATCATGATAGCAATCAGGAAGCGAAGCAATCTCTCAGGGATTGCTTCGTGGGGTACTCCTCGCAATGACACTCTCAGGTGCCATTCTCCAATTTGTGATATAATCAAACTAATAAACTAGGAGGTTTAAGTGAAGAAAATATTAATTGCATTTTTCGCAGTGGTTTTTATGGTGCCGTTTGTCGCAAGCGCAGCGGATATCCGCGTCAACGAAGAAACTGGCAATGAAACTATCAGTCAAAATGAGACAGTCAAAAATGTCTATTCTTTTGGCAACAACATCCATGTCGAAGCCAATGTTCTTGGTGATTATGTTGGGTTTGGAAACTACATCGCGGTTGATGGCGATGTTCAGTATGGCTTAATCGCTGCTGGTTCAAACATTCTTATCAATGGCAATGTTGCCCAAACATCAAGAGTTGCCGGCGGTATAATTAGAATCAACGGCAATGTTGGTGAGGATCTGCTTGTTGCCGGTGGAACAGTGGAAATTGGTGATGATGCAAAAATTGCTGGGGATTTGATGGTTGCCGGTGGAACAGTCATCGTCAATGGCGATGTTGGTGGCACTATCAAGGCATCGGGCGGTCAAGTCACACTTAATGGCGTAGTTGCAGGTAATATCGAAGCGGTTGATGTGGAAAATTTGTATATCGGCGACAACGCGGTGATTCATGGTAATCTTACATATACTTCGCCAAGCGAAGCAACAATTTCAAGCAAGGCGCAAATTACTGGA
>CAZPNA010000052.1:0-3371 GCA_964588135.1 uncultured Candidatus Saccharibacteria bacterium
ACTGGATAAAATGATTAATATTTAAATTCTCCTTGTCATTCTGAGGAGTCCGCCTATTCGGCGGACGACGTGATAATCCCTTGTGTTTGATATAGATCACAAGCGGATGATCACCTGTCACTAATCACCATTTTTGCGAACTCATCAACGTTCTTAGCTCCCATATCACCATCATCTCTAGAGCGAACAGCAACATTTTTCGCTTCCTTTTCCTTATCTCCAACTATTAATAAATATGGAATTTTTTGTATCTGCCCCATGCGTATTTTCTTGCCAAGTGTCTCATTCGACTTATCAGAATCAACACGAACACCGGCGCCTGATAGTTCCGCAACCACTTTATCGACATAATCACACGCTTTATCCGACACCGATATAACTCGCGCTTGTACCGGCGCAAGCCACGTCGGAAACGCCCCAGCATAATGCTCTATAAGTAATCCAATAAAGCGTTCAAACGAACCAAATAATGCCCGATGAAGGACGTATGGCTTCTCCTTTTCACCAAGCTTATTTATAAATGTCATATTAAATCGTTCGGGTAGATTAAAGTCGAATTGCAATGTTGAACATTGCCACTCTCTGCCAAGAACATCGTTAATTTTGAAATCGAGTTTTGGTCCATAGAACGCGGCCTCTCCAATTTCTTCTTTATAATCAAGCCCTTTCTCCTGCGCCACCTCTCGCAAAATAGATTCTGTAAACTCCCAACCTTCGTCACTGCCGGTATATTTTATGTTATCCTTATTATCTCTTAGCGATAAATATACTTTGACCTGGTTCCTATCAAAACCAAAAGCTTTATAGACAGATAAAATTAAATCAACTACTTTCGATAACCCACCCTTAGCTTGTTCCTTGCTACAAATAATATGAGCATCATCTTGCGTAAAACCCCTTACCCTAGTCAAACCAAGTAATTCTCCACTTTTTTCATATCTATAAACAGTTCCGCATTCAGCCCATTTAATAGGAAGTTCTCGATAGGAGCGTGGTCGTGAATTATATATCTGAATATGGAAAGGACAATTCATTGGTTTGAGCAGGTATTGATCCGAGTTATCGACTTTAGTGCCCTCTTCAACTTCTTCCAAGCTAGTATTAATTTCGATAGGCGAATACATACTGCCACTGTAAAAATCCCAGTGTCCCGATTTCTCCCAGAGTTTCCGGCTTCCAATGTGAGGACTTCGCACAAGCTCGTAACCGTTTTTCAAATGCTCTTTATACCAATAATCCTCGATGATCCTCCACAGTATCGCGCCTTTTGGATGCCAAAGAACCAAACCATTACCGACTAGTGGGTCGATACTAAAGAGATCGAGATCATTTCCAATTTTTCGGTGGTCCCTATCCTCTGCTTCTTCTAAGTTCCTTGTGTATTGTTCTAGTTCCTTTTTCGAATCAAATGCTACACCATAGATACGTTGTAATTGCTTATTGTTTTCATTATTCTTCCAATAAACACCCGCCACTCTCTCTAGTTTAAAAGCATCAACATCTAATTCGTTAGTTGATGAAATATGCGGACCATTGCAGAGGTCAGTAAACTCACCGCTTTTATAAATTGACACTTCGCTTTGGCCGTCTTTTTCAATATCGTCGATTATTTCTAATTTATAGGGTTGATCTTCAAACAATTTTCTGGCACCACTAAGCGGCATTTTCTCCTGCTCAAAACTGATATTGCTCGAAATCAGCTTTTTCATCTGCGCTTCGATTTTTGGTAAGTCGTCAACGCTGATTGATTTATCAATATCAAAATCATAATAAAACCCATTTTCAATTGCAGGACCCATCCCTAATTTTGCCTGCGGATATAACTTCAAAACCGCCACCGCAAGCAAATGAGCGTATGAATGCCTTTTTACAGTTATATTTCCTATTTTTGTCATTATATTGTATATTTTACCTATAAATAAGTTTATCGCAAGTCATCAGTAATAAGATCGACGAAAAGCATCTATAGTTTGTCATTTCGAAGTGTAATCACGAGAAATCTCATATTATGTTACTGATAGGATTTCTCCTCGGCATACTCGTCGAAATGACATAAAGATATCTTTCATTAATCTCAATAATTTATTTTATTGAATTGATACTATCAAATAAGGAGCTTCACCATGAATATTACAAATGGACAAAAAATAGCCGATTCTAGCCACCAGACAGACGCCGTTCTAAAGATTATTAAAGACGTAACTCGAAAATATAATGTTGGCAAAAAAGAGGTTAATGTATCATTTGACGCACTTCACGGCGTTCAGCCCAATCAGGAAGATATCATAAAACTAATACAGAAACGCAATCCGTCCGTGAGAAAAGATCGAATAATAAAAGTCAGCCGAGAAATCAACCTGAAATCTCGCGCAATCCAAAAAGATAATACTGACTACGACAGCAAAAGTGCTCTTTCGATAATCCGCGACGAAACAAATGATGAGTTAGTAAAAAGCATTATCAATATTAAAAAACTATACGAATCGGGAACCGAAGATATTGTCACTATGGCAGCAAACAAATCGGGAGCTTCGTATTTTTTAGCGGCACAATCAAGGGTTAGGCAAGACCTTAATAGACCAGCTGGCTCAAAAAGGATTAGTAAGAAGGTCGGAGAATCAACGAATTACAATAATGATGCTCGGGCGGTGGAACATTTCCTATTTCAACAGTTTATCGAGAAATCTGCCAGCATTGACGGGCACGGAAAGATAGAGCGACCATTTATGTGCATCTCTGTTCATGGTTGTGCAAAGTTTAAAAATGGCTCTGATATTTTTATCGGCAACGGTGTTAAACGTGGCAAAATGCCATGCGACCCCGTTATCGCACGGTGGGTAAAAAGCGAGATTGACAAACAAATCAGAAAAAGAAGAATGGTAAATAGTAAAAAAGAATATCTTAGGGTTCACGTTTCAACAGAAGGCAGCCGTCTTTCCGGCAGTACGGCGATGATAGAAAGAAGGTATGGCTCAACAAATATTTTTGGCTTTGGCGATTTATTTCAAGCAGTTCAATTGGAACTTTCCCCGCTTTGCAGAAAAAAATATCAAAAGGAAATCGCTCTAGCGATTTCCGAAATAGCTATAACATTCAGTAAGGAATTTTCCACTAGAGATAAATATCTTGACTATAAAAAATCTAATAGTACACCAGTTGACAAGGCTCGCGAAAAAGGATGTTTGTATTTTAACGCGATAGGCTGTGCCCGCCACAGTAATAATACACTGAAAATGAATAGCGATTTTAGAAGGTGGCTCGATGTTAGAAAAGGCGATAGCGTCAACGTCCATACGGTCGATGACAGTAAGATAAGTACCAAACCATTACTAACACTTAAGATTAGTAATGCGCACTACACTGAAAAAAAA
>CAZPNA010000052.1:3381-4295 GCA_964588135.1 uncultured Candidatus Saccharibacteria bacterium
CCATTTCCCCTGTTTGATATAGAGATTAATAAGCCGGTTATTATATGTAAAGATTAATTTCAATTAATCATACGACATACACAATTTATTCTTCGAACGATAGTGAGATGTTCTCACCTAGCAGATTCGAACAGTAGTCATCTACGTGCGTAAAGTGATTATTACTTACCCGTCAGTTCGGTGATTATATCTAATACATTTCTTTTGACATCAATTAGCGGTTTTCGTGCATCCACAACCTTCCAATTGTACGTACGTGCAAGTTCTAAATAAGCCTTATTGGCTTGATTGTGAAATTTAATACTTTCCTTCTCGAAAGCATTGGTTTCGCCTGTTGATTTGCTTCGCGTTAACCCAATTTTTGCATCAACATCTAGAATAATTACCAAATCTGGATTTATTTTGCGCATCGCGATGCGATTTAAACGCACCACCTTATCAAGACCAACTTTCCCAACTATCCCTTGATATGTATATGTGGTCGGGTATGATCTATCGGTGATAACAACATCACACTCTTTTAATTTCGGTATTAGAACCTGCTCCGTCCAAACTGCGCGCGCCGCCAGAAAGCAAAATAATTGACTGATTGGGGTTAGTTTATCGTTAATAAAAGCCGATCGGATATTCTCCGCAACAGTACTACCACCCGGCTCGCGAGTTGCGCATACGTTGATACCATTTTTTGATAATTCGTCATTTAGATACTTTACGATCGTGCTTTTACCAGAGCCTTCACCACCCTCGATAATTACAAATTTATTTTTCATAACAATCCTACACGGCTGTCATCCTGAGGAGCTCTGTCAATAATCACTTATCAATAATGAGGGCGACGTGAGGATCTAAGATTACTTCGTCCGTGATTACACTCCCTCGCAATGACAAATGGGACAAGAAATTCCTCAACGCTG
>CAZPNA010000052.1:4305-4844 GCA_964588135.1 uncultured Candidatus Saccharibacteria bacterium
ACCAAGGAATTTAAAAAGGGTAAATAAATTTCAAAAAGGTGCCCCCATTAATCAAGATTACGGTGGGCAGGAGGGATGACACACAAAATTTACTTTGTTAATTCTACAAACTTATATTGATATTTCTTATATCTCCCCATGCCGGTAATCTTTTTGTGGGTAAATATGGAATAGTCTGGAAAATATGTATCAGCATCGAAATTACCTTCCACTATAGTCAAATATAATTTGTCAGCTATTTTAATAGCTTCATCATAAACCATACCGCCACCGATAAAAAATATCTCTTGGCTATCATTCTTTTTGGCTATTTCTATGGCCTCATCAATAGAACCGGCAACAAAACATCCTGCTGCGTGAAAATTTTTATCGCGAGATAAAACGATATTAGTTCTGGCTGGAAGCGACTTGCCAATTGACTCGTAAGTCTTCTGCCCCATAATTACTGGGTGATTAGTGGTAATTCTCTTAAAATGCTTCATATCTTCGGGGATATCCCAAAGAAGCCTATTATCTTTTCCAATAGCTCTATTCTCCGC
>CAZPNA010000053.1:0-4490 GCA_964588135.1 uncultured Candidatus Saccharibacteria bacterium
CGATGGCACCGCCAAGACAGGTAATTACCACTGATTCGATAAGGAACTGCAATAATATCGCCGAGTTGGTTGCGCCAACTGCCTTTCGAATACCAATTTCTCTAGTTCTTTCAGTTACAGTGACAAGCATAATATTCATGATGCCGATGCCACCGACAATTACTGAAATTGCAGCAATCGCAGATACCAATGCTGTCGCCATATTTAAAAATGAACCAAATAAATCAAGGATGTCGTCTTGCGTCATAACAGTAAAATCTTCTTCCCCATCATGATTAGATATTAGCTTACTGGTAATATCATTCTTTACCTGTTCAATATCTGCATCATCTTTTGCTTTAGCAATTATCCGCAAAATTTTCGCCTCACCATTATTAAGATCTTTTGCCGTATCAAAAGGAATGGCAGCGATAACTCCAATTTCGGAGGCAAAAGAAGCAGACGAGTCCGAATCAGCGATTGTCCCAACCACAGTAAATTCTCCGTTTTTGCCCAGTTCAACTTTTTCGCCAATAGGGTTGATGTCACCGAATAATTTTTCTTTTGCATCCGGTCCTAAAATTATTACTTTATCGCGCGTTCCGGATTCGAATACTTCGCCATATTCTATTTCTATTACTTGCATAGCATCAAGAATAGATGGGCTTACTCCGATAATTGTTGGTGCAGCCTCCTTGTCTCCATAACTTAATCCCCCGACAACCATTGAAAAAGGCGATACGGCTTCTATATCGAGATTATCACTGATTAATTCTAAGTCACTTTCGGTTAAAATATCTGAAGAAATAAAATTTGCCGGGTTTGTTTGATTCATAGCTTGCGGGTCAGAAATATCCATTTTACCCGAAATTATTGTAATTACATTGGTTCCCATACCCTGAATCATACTTGACATATCCTTTTTAAGTCCTTCACCAACAGATATCAAGATACTAACTGATGCTACACCAATAACAACACCTAAAATCGCTAGAGTGGATGTTAATTTATTGCGCCAAATTGATGAGAATGCTGTTTTTACAGAAGAAATTATATTCATTTCGTCACCTTTCCGTCCTCAATTTTTATAGTCCGGTCAACTCCTTTTGCGAGCTCCAGATCGTGTGTCACTAAAATTACAGTTTTCCCTTTTTTAGTTAGCGCGCGAAGTAAATTCATAATTTCCCGCCCAGTTTTTACATCCAAATTACCGGTTGGTTCATCGGCAAGAATAATTTCCGGGTCGTTAATTAACGATCGTGCAATTGCTACACGCTGTTTTTCACCGCCGGAGAGTTCATCAACACGCTTATAGATATATCGTCCGAGTCCAACCGATTTGATAATATTAATTGCTCTTTTTTTTCTTTCGGGAATACGCGCGTACGTTGTAGGTAAAAGAACATTATTAATAACTGATGCTCGTGCCAACAGGTTAAAAGATTGAAAAACAAACCCGATTTTTCTTGAACGAATATAGGCTGCTTTCGTGTCACGGATCCGTGTAACATTTTCACCATCAAGCACATATTGACCGCTTGAAGATCTATCTAGTAAACCAACAAGGTTCATAAGAGACGACTTGCCACGTCCCGAGCGTCCGACAATGGCGATAAATTCGCCTCGGCTGATATTAAACGACACATCATTAACCGCCTTTACTTGCGATTTTTTACCGGCGTGATAGGTCTTTGAAACATTTTTAAGTTCAATAATCTTTGGCATTTTTTACCTCTTTAAAATATAAATAATTCTTTAAATTATATCAAAAAAGACACACTCCACCTAACTGATACGAGTTGTGCCTTAAAAATCCAAAACAAGAAGAAAAAATCCATTATCTCGTACGCTTTGCGCTGGCGATCCCACTTCGGTCTTACTGAAAAAGGGACTACGTCCTCTACTTTCAGTGCGACCTACGAGGGACAGGCCCTCGATATTTGACCGCTAGATGCAAAATCTACGATAATCTTTTTATACATCACACACTTTGCGCTGGCGACGACCTACTTTCGCGTCCCGTTTCCGAGACACTATCATCGGCGCTGCGGTGCTTAACTGCTGGGTTCGGGATGGGACCAGGTGTGGCCACCACGCAAGAATCACCAGCGCACAGGGTGCGAAGATGCTATGAATTTTTCATCAAAAAGATATTGCAACACCAAATTTATGTTAATACTCTCGATCTGCCCCTAATCCTCACCAGGTTAAAGGAAGCATATTGTGACATGTTAGATCGCTTAGTACACCTCGGCTGAAACCATCACTGGTCTTACACCTAGTGCCTATCGATCCCGTGGTCTACGGGATATCTAAGAAACCTTATCTTGGGTGGAGCTTCCCGCTTATATGCTTTCAGCGGTTATCTCGCGCAGGCATAGCTACTCGGCAATGCTCTTGGTAGAACAACCGATACACCAGGGGCCCGCCCCTCTCGGTCCTCTCGTCGCATACTCTTCTGTCACCAGAAGTGCAGACTATATCTTCATCCTATCTTATACCTTAGGCTCGAGACCATAGTATTTTCTTTATGATAGGAGTCGGCGTATTACCTCGATTAATCGAAGTCTCTTCTTTCGAATCAGTCGTTACGGGGTCAAACTTAAAACTTTGTATAATTCCTTTTTAGCCCTTTTATGTCTAGTAGAATAGTTTGTAGATTGAATTTCAATCATACATTCTACTAAACTCACCAGGTCATTCTTGGTAAGTTTTGACATTGGCGTTGCTTCTAAAAGCTGTGTAGCTTTTAATAGTGCTTTCGCCTGAACTCGCTTAAAACGGATATATGGTAAGAGTTGTTCAAGAATCAATCGAACACTTTTATATCCGTTAATTCTTAGCTCGCTCATTCCATCGTTGCGGTTGGAAAAGTAACCTATGTCAAACACAGATCGTATCCAATTTAGACCATCTTTATGGCGTATGTCTTGATAAAAACACAACGTTGCCATAAAACGGTATTTTACTTTTCCGTCTTTCCGCTTTTTTAGTTGGAGCATCAAGCTTCCGTCTCCATCTAAAAAGCCCGCTATATAAGCTAGATTAGTTTCAAGTCGACTTCCCACGGTATTGTCTTATTTATTTTATTGGTCCTTAAGCGAATTATACCATAATTATAGACCGTTGTAATTGTGGCTATCATTGAACCAAACAATAATAAGATTTCACCGTTATTAGCCGAATTATCAATGCGCTTTACAGCGCAAGGTAGCAATTTCATTTACTAGAGAGAGAATCCCTCAAGTTTCCACGCCCACAGCAGATTAGGACCGACAGTCTGTTACTTGAAAACCACATCAATAACTGAATTATATCTGTGGCGCCCCGGCATTTCTGCGGGGTCTGCATGTCGCCATGCAGCTCGGACTATGTCTTCTCGCCTCTTCGGCGAGTTCTCCGTATAGTCTCTGAGGATTTCAGCCTTTCGGCAACAGTTAACATTTCACAATTAACAGTTAATTGTTAATAATTAATAGTCCCTCGTAACAACGAGGTGATCTTTCCTGCTGGTTGTCTGCACTGGATAGATTTTTACGGTTAGTCATATTTCTATTATAACTCGTACTTCCAGATTCTTTAAGCCCTTATTAGGACTACAGAGTTTCCAGCATATAGGAGAATTTATAGACAGCTAGTATATTCAACTGTCTCGCGACGTTCTGAACCCAGCTCGCGTACCGCTTTAATTGGCGAACAGCCAAACCCTTGGGACCGACTCCAGCCCCAGGATGCGATGAGCCGACATCGAGGTGCCGATCCGCGCCGTCTATGTGGACTATTGGGCGCGACCAGCCTGTTATCCCCGGAGTAGCTTTTATCCGTTGAGCTCTGACCGATATCACACCGTATCAGAGGATCACTAAATCCTGCTTTCGCATCTGCTCGACTTGTAGGTCTCGCAGTTAAGCACCCTTATGCTTTTATACTTTCACTCCGATTTCCATACGGAGCAAGGGTACCTTTGAACGCCTCCGTTACTCTTTAGGCAATTATGTTAATCCAATTTTTCCAAGTTTGTAATAAAACAGAGTCAGCAGATATGGTTTAATAAGTGATGCGAATTTGCTCGCATCATCACCAACCAACAAAATCTGGTTGCCATCTTTCTGTTTTCTTACCTAAGAAGAAATATCATACTTACTTTGTAGAGCTTTCCGCAATCGCGCAATATCGCGAGTAGCGAATCCTTGCGTGTTGAGGATTATAGCTCTATGCTGTTTTGATTTATATGATCCATCGTCCATAAACCAAACAGCAACAGCTAATGGCGTTAACCATTTCTCAATCTACTGTGACACATTTTTATGACGACCATCGTAGAATTGACGAGCGTAGAATCGTAATGCCGAATGTGAATACGTTTGAAACCAGATGTTTGTCGTCTCTTGTCCAGTAGTATTCAACTTTCTTTTCTCCTGCGGAGAAGTCCTTACCCATTCTTTCAATTCTGAATAGAGCCACATTACATAGATCGGAAGA
Source organism: uncultured Candidatus Saccharibacteria bacterium (assembly GCA_964588135.1). Classification (GTDB taxonomy): domain Bacteria; phylum Patescibacteriota; class UBA1384; order UBA1384; family UBA1384; genus CAZPNA01. Next base: position 4,462 of record CAZPNA010000053.1, read on the forward strand.
GCACACGTCTGAACTCCAGTCACATGACG
>CAZPNA010000054.1:0-4480 GCA_964588135.1 uncultured Candidatus Saccharibacteria bacterium
ATCGTCTGAAATATTATTTAACGTAATTGTACCAGTGAAAGATATATACAAACCTAGCTCTAATATTTTCTCTGCGTAGTCCCAATCCTCACTAAAGCAATGCATAACTCCACCAAATTTCGGCGGGTGGTTACGAAGCATTTCCAATACCTCGTTTTTTGCATTGCGATTGTGGATAATAATCGGTAACGAATTTTTATTGGCAAGATCGATTGAAACTCGAAATACTTCGCTTTGTTTTACAAGTGTAGATTTATTGTGGTACAAATCAATACCGGTTTCGCCGATAGCGACAACACCTCTCCTACGCCTCCCCTTAGTAAGGGGAGGATCAAGGTGGGGTTTACATGGGATTGCTTCATCGCCCTGCTGGGACTCCTCGCAATGACAATTATTTATCAAATTTTGATACCGACTAGTATCAAATTCTTCGTCGTTGACATGGATTGGGTGGAGGCCGATGGCAGCGTAAAGTCTTGGCAGGACCCCATTGTATTTCCCCTTAGCAAGGGGGATAGATTGGGAAGCGATTTCTATAGCGCGCTGGCTGGTTTCATAGTTACTACCAACGTTGATGATACTTTTGACTCCACTAGAAAAAGCGCGCTCGGCGATTTCGCGCCAATCGTTCTTGAAAGCATCGAAATTTAAGTGGCAATGAGAATCAATGTAATAACTCATAACTTATAACTCATAGTTCATAACTTTTTGGGGAATAATGGTTTGGGGTCGAGGTTTTCTAGCTGACGTCGCATCTCTTTGGCAGTATCTGGCATAAAGGGTTCGAGCGCATTGGCAACAACCATCAAGCGCTGATATTCGCCCGACAATACTTTTGATAATTGAGCGGTATCGGTCTTTACCAACTCCCATGGCTTTTCTTTGTCGATAGCTTCGTTGCCTTTGTGGATAATGTCCCAAATTTGCATTAAGGCGGAGTCAAAATGGAAAGATTCGATATCATCTCTTAAGTCAAGGGATCCCTCCGCTTCGCTACTGCTTCGGTCGGGATGACAACCATGGATGATATCTATGTTATATTTTTTTATCATTATAAGGACGCGTTGGAGAAGATTGCCGAGTTCGTTAGCTAAATCACGATCGTACCGCAACTTGATTTTCTCTTCGGAGATATCACCATCCTCACCAAAAGGAAATTCACGCAAGAGCGCATAACGGAGAGTATCAGCTCCATATTTTTCGATGATATTATTGGGGTTAATTACATTACCACGACTCTTGCTCATTTTTTCACCGTTTACGGTAAAAAAGCCGTGAGCAAAAACCTTCTTTGGTAGTGGCAGGTCTAGTGCTAAAAGCATCGCCGGCCAAATTACCGCATGAAACCACAAGATATCTTTTGCCATTAAATGGATATCGGCAGGATGCTCTTCCCAGTCTATGGTTTTAAATATTTCCGTGGCACTATAATAATTTATCAAAGCATCAACCCAAACATAAATAGTTTGCGACTCATCGCCCGGAAAAGGAATACCCCACTGCACAGACGAGCGAGAAATACTGATATCGTCGAGTCCCAACCGCAATTTTCCCAATATTTCATTGCGCCTGGTTTCGGGCAAGATCTCTAGTTCTTTTTTTTCAATAACACGAGCTAGTTTATCTTGGAATTCAGATAATTTGAAAAAGTAATTTTCCTCTGATTGCTCTACCGGTATAGTATTGTGGTCAGGACATTTGCCATTAACCAATTCATCTTCTGATAGATATTTTTCACAGCCAACACAATAGAGCCCGGAATATTTTCTTTTTTCAATAAATCCTTTTTCTTGTAGTCTCGATATAAATTCTTGAACTATTTTTTCGTGTTCGGGATCAGTCGTACGAAAAAATTGCGAGTAATCGATACTCAATTTTTTCCACAAATTTTTATACTTTTCAGATAATTCATCGACAAATTCCTGTGGTTTTTTACCAGCTTTCTCCGCCGCCTCGGCAATTTTAGCGCCATGCTCGTCGGTGCCAGTTAGAAAAAAGACGTCGATGTTATTATTTCGATAATGGCGAGCAAGAACATCGGCAGCGATTGTCGTGTAGGCATGACCGATGTGCGGGTCGCCGTTGACATAATAGATTGGAGTTGTGATGTATTTAAATTCTTTTGTCATAGTATTATTTTACATTTTAAAGATAATAATCTCAATAACAAAGGGATTCTCACGTCGTCCGCCGAAAAGGCGGACTCCTCAGAATGACAAATAATAAAATTACAAATTTATAAATGTTTAAATATTTGTTATTTTATTATTTTGATATTGTTTGATATTTGTCATTTGGGATTTGATATTTAAACAATACCCCTCTTGGTTTGCTTTTATGCCAAACCTGTCTCCCCTTATAAAGGGGCGAAGAAAAGCTAGGCGCCCGAAGGGCGCCTAGCTAAAAATTTCTTATTCTTTGGTCTCAATACACTTAATCTTGTGAGAATTTTACACTAACCGTGTCGGTACTCTTGGGGACAATCCACATTCCATCGTTAGGGCCAAGATCGTCTTGCATCAAGTCCCAATTCATATATCCATATTGGGCGAAATCGCCATATTTCGAGAGGTTAATATATGAGAGATAGGAAGTAGTCTGATTATTCCAGATAAACGCGGCCTTAATAAGATTTTGGCTTATGGCATCATCCCAACTTATCCAGCTGTCACCGACAGAACTAAACTTGAATGATATACTATCCTTTATACTAATCTGTTCTGCTAAAGGATTTCCAATCATCTCCAGCCCCTTGTTCGATAATTCTTTTTCCACACTGCTTGATGTTGAACCGCTAGTGGCAAGACAAATATAATCGTAGCCAGTTTTATTTTTTAGCCAGAAACCACGACCGATAAATTCACTGGCAGCTGATTCACTACCTGCCCCATAATCATTACCAAAACCATCGAAATAGTAGCTCAATACATATTGTCCCAAATATTCTTCCAGCGTACCGCTACCTGTTGCAGAATTGCTAAACAGCGTTTTTATTTGCCACAAGTTTTTTTCAGCATTCATTGCCGTCTCGCCATCGGGACAAATATTTTGGTTAACCGTTACCGTTGCCACTTGAGTGCGCACCCGACCTTGGTCGCTACAAGTTAGCGTGTATGCAGTTGTTGTATATGGCTGGACTTGGACACTACCACCCGATGGCGTAACGCCACCAACACTTTGGTCGATTTGGCAACTGGTTTGGTCGGTGTAACCTTCGGTTGCCCAAGTTAGAGTTGATTGATCACCCTCGTTGATAGTAGTCGGGTTAGCGGTAAAGTCTATGATATCAAAGGCATCAACACACTGACCGTTGACGCATTCCTGCCCCTCTTCACAATCCTCGTCTGTCGTACAACCCGGAGTCTCGCCCTGTACCACAGTAATCGTTGCCGTAACGGTTCTTCCGGCAGATGCAACTGTTAGAGTCGTAGTCCCAAGTGACACACCGGCAATATGGACATATCCTTTTGTACTATCACTGGGATCAGACCAAAAACCATGAACCTTGGCGATATTGGTATCAGATGTTGATGCGCCGCGATTATCGTTACTTTGTAAGCCGGTTACGGTAAATAAATTAAGAGTATAACCACTTTTTATTTCCGCTGAAGTTGGTGTAATTTTTAATTCCTCTACAGTTTGATTGACAGATACCGGCACCATCACTGGCGCGCAACCGGTACCGCTACTTTGACTATATCTTTCATCGTAGAACTTGATTGTAGCCGATTTACCGCCGCTTCCGCTTTGCGAGGTCACTGCAAAAGTAGGTCTATTGGTATTATTCACCCTTACAACATCGCTGCTAACTGCCCCGTTAACAAAAACCGTAGAATATAATGCCCCACCGGAAACCGTACCATTCTGTGCAGAAACAGTAACATTACTTGTAGCTCCTTCGTCCATTGTAAGCGATGTCGGACTTGCGACCAGTTGGCATTGCGCCTCGGCCTCTTCGGAGATATTTAAATTTGCCGACCGCTGGGCGATAACATTTTCCGCCGAGTCGTACAGTTTTAATGTGATATATCCATACTTCCCCGCCGCGCCAGTAGTACCGGTTATTTTTGTTGTGATGTTGGTGCCACTATTTGCATAATCAGTTAACGCGATAGCCGGAGTAAGAATACCACCGTTATACGGGTTGAAAAGGTCGGGTTTTCTATCTTTCGTACCCAGTCGATAGCTTGTCATCGACGTACCGCTGATAGTAGCTGTCGCAGAATATGCCGTTGCGCCATTAAATTCGGTTGCCGGAGGCAAGGTTTGTACTGCCGGCGTTATAGTGATGTAACCGTCTTTGGCACCAACCTTGATAGATGTAATTTTGTCGTTACCGAATATACTACTGCCGCTTAAGTTAGCAATACTTTCGGTAATTTCCGCCGTGTCGCCACCATAACCTTGGTCCTCAAAAACTGTCAGTTTTGCATTTTTGCCAACCTTGATGGATGAAATCGAATTATCAGGAAATTGCGTA
>CAZPNA010000055.1:0-4476 GCA_964588135.1 uncultured Candidatus Saccharibacteria bacterium
AATTGATGAAGCACTGGCGGGGTTTGCCAAAAACATTACCGTTACCATAGAAGCTAAAAACAGAGTTTCAGTATTGGACGATGGTCGTGGCATACCCGTTGATGTTCATAAACAAACTAAAAAGTCAGCTCTTGAAACTGTTTTAACCACGTTGCACGCCGGTGGAAAGTTCGGCGGTGGCGGTTACAAAGTATCGGGCGGTCTTCACGGCGTCGGCGTTTCTGTTGTCAATGCCCTGTCTTCACTAACTCGCGCCGAAATTTACCGCGATGGCAAAATATACGTCCAAGAATATAAGCAAGGTGACCCGACTGGTCCCGTCAAACCAACGGGTGAAACCAAAGAACATGGCACAAAAATAACTTTTGAACCCGACCCGACAATATTTGACACAATCGAGTTCGACTGGAAAATAATTTCACAAAGATGCCGCCAGCAAGCATATCTTACAAAAGGCATCAGAATTACTCTAGTTGATGAAAGAACCGAAGAAGTAAACGGCAATCCCAAGGAATACACATTTTTCTTTGAGGGCGGAATCGCGTCCTACGTTCAATATATCAACCTGAATAGAAAACCGCTCCACGAACCGATTTATATCCAAAAAGAACAGGACGATAACAGTCTTGAAGTTTCCATCGGTTATACCGAAGATTTTAACGAACACGTTTTTACATTCGCCAACAACATCAACACGGCAGAGGGCGGTACCCATTTGACAGGCTTTAGAACAGCGCTGACCCGTGTTCTTAACGATTACGCCAAGAAAAATGATTTTCTCAAAGGTATGCAGGCAGGCATTACCGGTGATGACACTCGCGAAGGTTTGACCGCAATTATATCGGTTAAACTTAAGAACCCACAGTTTGAAGGGCAAACTAAATCCAAGCTAGGAAACCCCGAAATAAAAGGGTTCGTTGAAACGGTAATCGGCGCGCAATTGTCTATGTACCTCGAGGAACACCCTCAAGATGCTCGTCGAATTTTAGAAAAATCACTTCTTTCCGCCAAGGCGCGACTGGCAGCTCGTGCCGCCCGTGAAACAGTTATTCGCAAAGGCGCTCTTGAAGGAATGACTTTGCCGGGAAAATTGGCTGATTGCAGCGAACGTGACGCCGCCAAAAGTGAACTATACATTGTTGAGGGAAATTCTGCCGGTGGTTCCGCCAAGCAAGGTCGCGATAGAAAATTCCAGGCCATACTTCCCCTGCGCGGTAAAATTTTAAACGTTGAAAGAGCGCGTCTTGACAGAATGCTATCAAGCGAGGAAATTAAAGCTCTTATTGTCGCCCTCGGCGCCGGTATTGGCGACGAGTTCAACGTGGGTAAAATTCGCTATCACCGAGTTATTATTATGACAGATGCCGATGTCGATGGCAGTCACATCCGTACACTACTATTAACGCTATTCTTCCGCCACTTCCGAGAGATGATAGAAAAAGGATATCTTTATATTGCTCAACCGCCACTCTACTTAATCCAAAAAGGCAAAAAGAAAGAGTACGCCTATACCGATGAAGATAAAGCGGAAATAGTTGAGGATATGAAGAGCGGTTCGGCGGATGCCAGTGTCTCCATTCAGCGCTATAAAGGTCTTGGTGAGATGAACCCCACCCAGCTCTGGGAGACAACGATGGATCCGGAAAATAGAATATTATTGCGGGTAAACATTGAAGATGCCGCTGCTTCCGACGAGATATTTACTATGCTTATGGGCGATGAAGTACCGCCACGCAAAAGGTTTATTCAAACACAAGCTAAAAATGTAAAGAATTTAGACATTTAATAAAAAACAATTACTCTAATTATTTTAATTACTCTAATGAAATCCCAAAATAAGACAATTCCCAAATAATTTTATAATAACCCGTATTCTTTTTAGGATTTTCTGCAGTTGGTTTTTCCTTAGAATAATTAGGTTAATTAGAACAATTAGAATAATTTTTTAAATACTATGGCTAGCAACGAAGAACAAAAAAATAAAGTGGATGCATCTGCCGGCGCTGAAATCGGTTATGTAAAACCGAAGAGCATCGAAAAGGAAATGCAAGGTTCATATCTTGATTACGCAATGAGCGTAATTGTTTCTCGTGCCCTGCCCGATGTCCGCGACGGACTAAAACCTGTTCACCGAAGAATCATCTATTCAATGGGCGAAATGGGGCTGACACATAATCGCAAATACACCAAAAGCGCCAAAATTGTTGGTGACGTTCTTGGTAAATACCATCCACACGGCGATATGGCTGTTTATGATACGCTGGTTAGAATGGCGCAACCCTTTTCTATGCGCTACAGGCTAGTTGATGGCCAAGGAAACTTCGGTTCTATGGATGGCGATACGGCAGCGGCTATGCGTTATACAGAGGCTCGCATGACCAAACAAGCCGAAGAAATGCTCTCCGATATTGATAAAAATACTGTGGATTTTGTTGACAACTACGACGGCAGTATGCAAGAGCCGGCTGTACTTCCGGCAAAAATACCTCAATTACTGTTAAATGGCTCGGTCGGTATCGCCGTTGGTATGGCAACCAACATCCCAACTCACAACCTTGCAGAAATATGCAGTGCCATTGTCCATTTAATTGATAATCCTGATGCTTCCGCCGAGGATTTGATGGAATACATCCCCGGTCCGGATTTTCCGACCGGCGGCAAGATTTACGGACGTGAAGGAATAAAATCAGTTTACACAACAGGTAAGGGGAAAATAATAACTCGTGGCGAGGCTGAAATTGAAGATCACGGCAAATCACAACGAATTATAATCTCCTCACTCCCCTACCAGGTTAACAAAGCCGATTTGATTTCTAAAATCGCCGACCTTGTTAAACAGAAAAAAATCGAAGGAATTGTTGGCTTACGAGACGAGTCGGACAGAAAAGACGGCGTTCGCATTGTGGTCGAGCTAAAAACAAACTCTTACCCCAAGAAAATCCTCAATCAACTTTACGATTTTACTGCCCTGCAATCGTCGTTTCACGCTAATTTACTTGCGCTCTCGGGTGGGATTCAGCCCAAAGTTTACACATTAAGTCAGATACTTGCAGAATTTATCGCCCACAGACAAATCATCGTTAGAAAACGAACCGAGTTTCTTCTTAAGAAAGCGGAAGAGCGCGCCCATATTTTAGAGGGTCTTAAAAAAGCACTTGAACAAATTGACGCAATTATCAAAACCATCAAACAGTCGCCAACTAAAGAAGCTGCCCACAAGGCGCTGATGGGAGAGTTCGAGCTTAGCGATAAACAATCAACGGCAATTCTGGATATGCGTCTTTCAGCCATTGCCGCACTCGAGCGACAAAAAATTGAAGATGAACTCGAAGAAAAACGCAAGCTCATTGCAGAGTATAATGAAATACTTGGCGATGAAAAGAAACTGCTTGAAATTATCAAAACCGAAACGCAGGAAGTTAAGGAAAATTTTGGCGATAAGAGAAAAACTAAAATTCTCGCTCAAGAAATAGGTTCGTTCAGTGCTGAAGACCTTGTCCCTAATGAAAACGTTTTAGTCGCACTGACGGTCAGTAACTACATCAAACGAACACCGGTTGAAACCTACAAACACCAAGGAAGGGGCGGCAAAGGAGTTGTTGGTATGGGGATGAAGGAAGAGGATACTATTGAACATATTGTCCAGGCAAACACACACGATGACATAATGTTTTTCACTGACAGAGGACGTGTCTTTACAACCAAGGTTTACGAAATACCATCGGGAAGCCGACAGGCAAGAGGTCAGGCGATTGTCAATGTTCTCCAGATATCACCGGAAGAGAAAGTTACCGCCATGATTGCTGTCGGTAAAGACGTTAGCAAAGCAAATAAATATTTCTTTATGGCAACCGAGCGTGGCGCAATTAAGAAAACCGAAATTGAAAAGTACCGCAATATTCGCAAAACAGGAATAAAAGCCATTGGACTGAGAGAAGATGACAAGTTGCGATGGGTTGATACCACCAACGGTAAAAATCAAATAATGCTTGTTAGTCGCCACGGTCAGGGAATTTTGTTTGAAGAAAACCAGACTCGTCCTATGGGACGTAGCGCTTCGGGTGTCAGAGGAATTAAACTGCGTCAGGGTGATGCACTGGTTTCGATGGATGTCATCAAAACCGAAGAGTGCGACCTTTTGACAATTCTTGAAAACGGTTTTGGCAAGCGAACCATGATTCACAAACACTTTAAAACACAAAATCGCGGTGGAATGGGCGTCCGTGCCAGCAAAGTATCCACTAAAACCGGAGAGGTTGTTAAGGCAATAATTCTTGATAATAGTGATGGCGATTTGGTTCTTGTTAGCAAGGGCGGACAATTGATAAGAATTCATGTCAAATCGGTCAAGAGGCTCGGCAGAGACACACAGGGTGTTACTCTTATGAGATTAAGAGGCAAGGATAAAGTAGCATCTGTGACACTGGTCGTCGAAGAAGAGGCTGATAGTACCCCGCCGCCTGTCGGTGCCGCCAA
>CAZPNA010000056.1:0-4378 GCA_964588135.1 uncultured Candidatus Saccharibacteria bacterium
GTTCTCCATAAAGTCGAACAATAAACATATATTCTTCGAGTAAGTGTAATCGCGAGTCGAGAAGTCACCTTGAAATAATATTCTTCGAACTTGTCGAGAAGTTACCACGGCAATAGTTCTCGATTACGGAGTACTTTCACTTGAACAATAAAACCAATTGATATAATAACAATATGAGGCAATGGAAATGGTATGTGTATATATTAGAATGCAAAGACGGTACGTATTATACCGGAATGACATGGAATCCATCCCAGCGGTTCGATCAGCATATATCAAAACTTGGCGGAAAATATACTGCAAAACACGGAGTCAAGAAATTAGCATATTTAGAAGAACATACTGACTTAGAGCAAACAAGGAGGCGGGAAAAACAAATAAAAAATTGGAATCAAGAGAAAAAGAGAAAGTTAATAAATGGAGAATGGAATAAGGAGTGGTAGCGTTCTCCATAAAGTCGAACAATAAACAAATATTCTTCGAGTAAGCGTAGTCGCGAATCGAGAAGCAACCATAACAACAAAGGAGAAAATATGAAATTTAAGCGAAAAAACAAAATATACATAGTCAGTGTTGCGCTAGTGCTAATCGTGGCGGTGGTAATATCGGTGTTTAACTTCACCAAGACCACTCGCGCCGAGCAAAGCGGCAGTTCTCCGGAAAGCGGTGAAACTTCACGCCTCTTAACCGGCTATAATGTGCTGGTCGCCTTGGGTTTCGGTTCAGACGCCGCCGGCGCTTGGGGCGACTGGGGAGCTATGTGGAACAGAACCCAATCGGCTGCTCGCTGGGTACCTTCTGGCGACGTCGCCGCCGGTGATGTCCGTACCGGCAAAACATTCTATTCCGCAAGTCGAACGCAAGAAACCGGCACGCTCTCCGGCACGGCGGTGGCGGCTTGTTCTACCCAGCAATATATGGATTCCTATGGCGCTCCGGTGACCCAAACCACCAACTGCGTCAACAACATTTCTTGGACCGACCCGGGCGATGCAATCACCGGCACGGACAAAAAAGACAACAATACCGGTGTAATTTGGAGCAAGTACCTAAAAAACAATGCCGGAACTGTGGAATTTGCCGATACTGGCGGGTCGCAGTGGAGCTGGGACGCTTCGGGGGCAAACAATATTGCGGTTGGCACTAAAACCGCTAGCCAGCTTTGTAGCGAGCGGGGTGACGGATGGCGCTTACCTACGCAAAAAGAGCTAATGCAAGCATATATCGATGGCTCTTTCTTTAACCTTACTAACCCTTCCGCCAACTTCTGGTCGGTTACTGAGTTCCGTGCCACGGGTGCGTATTGTGTGTATCTGAGCAGTGGCAGCACGAGCGCCAGCACCAAGACTGCGGCCGCGGGCTATGTGCGCTGTGTCAGGTAATGCCCGGGTGATTAAGTAATTCTGATTATTAAACCGATTTTTTTAAGATAGGAGCAACTAATGGCTCGCTATGAGCATTTGCCCGTCTTTCAGAGTGTGTATAAGCTAATTCTGTACTTTTACAACTTGTCGTGCGGTTTTCCCAAGGACCATAAATACACAATCGCCCAAGAAATAAAGGTTGATTTAATGAAATTGGCAGATTTGATAATAATTGCCAATAACAGTGTTGATAAAACTAAGGTAATTGCTAGGGCGATTTTAGTCATTGAAAATATCAAAATTAAAAACAGGCTGTTGAGTGATATGAAGGTGACTAGAATGAAAAGCTACGAATATTTTTCACGTGAGTTGGTTGATATTTCTAAGCAAATTGAAAAATGGTTTCTTTGGGCAAAGAAGGGTTAGGCTAGAGCCGGTTGTACCGTTATGAGTTCAATCGGGAGAGCGATACCCCCATTACGGCTACCGCCCCTGTAAAATATTGTTCGAGCGAGCCCCAGTGGGGCGAGTCGAGAACTACTTCCATATAGTTCTCCACCGGATTTCATCCGAGTCGAACAATAATAGGGATAAATTCATATTTTCTTACCTCGCTTGTCGGGGATAGGAAGTTGTGTAACGAAAGTCGGTAGCAGGAAGATTGCCTTCCAACAACTTCTGGTCGGTTACTGAGAACAGTGCCACGAATGCGTATTATGTGAATCTGAGCAATGGCAACACGAACAACAACACCAAGACTACGGCCACGAACTATGTGCGCTGTGTCAGGCAACGGAGGTCTTCTTTGCCCAAACAGATTATTGTTCGAGCTTATGGAGAACTTACCTTTATGGAAACATATTTTACTTTCGCTAATCTGCATAAGGCATATTTAGATTGTCGCAATGGCAAGACTGAAACAAAATATCACTTGCAATTTTTTGAGAATTTGGAGAAGAATTTGTTGCTTTTGGAGCGTGAATTGCAATCGCGAACATACAAACCGGGTCGTTCTATTGCTTTTGTAGTCCAAAAACCGAAAATTAGGGAAATATTCGCTGCCGACTTTCGCGACAGAGTAGTGCACCATCTTTTGTACAATTATTTATCGCCTATTTTCGAGCGATATTTTATTTACGATTCTTGGGCATGTCGAAAAGGCAAGGGTACTCACCGCGCTATGCTTCGCCTTGTCGAGTTTGCCCGCAAACTCGAGAGAGAGAGAGAGAGAGAGAGGAATTTGCCGACCCCGTTGTCATCCCGACCGAGTGCCCCACTGGGGCGAGCGGAGGGATCCCTCGCCTGATGAGATTGCCACGCTTCCCGCAGTCGCTCGCAATGACAACGAAAGGGAGCAAGGGACATATTACCTTAAAATGGATATTAAAAGCTTTTTTACAAGCATCGACCAACGAATATTGTACGAACTTATTGCGGGGAAAATAAAAAACCAAGAAATATTATGGCTTACTAAAACAATTATATTTCATGATTGCGCTCACGACATACCGCCTAAAATCCAAAGCCAACCATCACTTTTTAGTAAATTACCACCAGACAAATCGCTTTTTAGAGTTGCTAAGGGTAAGGGTTTACCAATTGGTAACCTGACAAGCCAATTTTTTGCCAATATCTACTTAAACGAACTTGATTTATTTGTTAAGCACGTTCTTAAGGCAAGATATTATTTGCGTTATGTTGACGATTTTGTGATTATCGGTAGTAGTTATGGTGAACTAAACCAGTATCGCCAGATAATTTGCGAATTTGTTCAAAATAAACTGGCGTTACGCGTTCACCCTGATAAGCAATTTATAATACCTGTTGGTAATGGTATCGATTTTGTCGGTTATATCATTAAACCAGATTATGTGCTTGTGCGCCGCAGGGTGGTGGACAATTGGCGGCATGGATTGAAAAATGCTGACAATGCTTTGCGAAAACGACAAATCAATTCTGCCTACATGGGTCACGCCAAATGGGCTAATGCTTATTGCCTGTCCCGTAAAATGATTCTGCTCGCCCGATAGTTACTATTCGAGCGAAGGCAGCTTCTCGACAGGCTCGAAGAATAAGACGTATTTATCGGTCCAGTGCTTGGATTTTGTGTTTTGAGGTGGTATAATATGAGTATGAAAACAATTACAACAAGTAAAATTCCGCTAAAATTCAAACCGATTTTGTGGTCGTATGATTTTGAAAAACTGGATCCGCAAAAAAACAAGAAAGATATTATTATTAATACCATTAATTACGGTAATTTAGCTCATTGGTATTGGATTTTGAAATATTACGGCAAAACCGAAATTTGGAAGGTTGTGAAGCAGAGTCGCCCTACCGAGTTACGCCTCGGAGCCCGCCGTTTAGCTGGAATAATATTTGGATAAAATAATAGTGAATAATGCGTTAACCGAAAACGGTAAGAAATTATTTCCCGAATTACAAAAATTCGCTGGTTTTTATCTTGCGGGCGGGACAGGTTTGGCTATGCAAATAACCCATCGTGTTTCAGTTGACTTTGACCTTTTTTGTCAAGAAAATATCCCTGACGACCTTTTGGAGAAGGTCGAAATAATATTTTCTGGTAGTGAAGTTCGAGTATCCGTCAATAATTCCGATGAGCTAACGATTTTTGTTGATGATGTAAAAATAACCTTTTTGCACTATCCGTTTTCCATTTATTCTCAATATATCGAAATGGCAGGCGTAAAAATAATATCGCCTAAGAATATCGCCTTTACCAAGGCATACTCAATCGGTAGGCGAGGGTCGTATAAGGATTATGTCGATTTGTACTTCTTGCTAAAAGGTGGCTATGTTCAACTTAAAGATATTGTCAGTGAATGTCCGAAAATTTTCGGGGGCAGTTTCAGCGACAGACTATTTTTGGAGCAACTTGTTTATATGGACGATATTGATGAGATTGATATTAAATTTCTAAAAACTAAAGTCACAAAAAAAGATCTGGAAAAGTTTTTTGTAAATGAAGTCGGAAAATTCAGCGATACGATCTA
>CAZPNA010000057.1:0-3875 GCA_964588135.1 uncultured Candidatus Saccharibacteria bacterium
ATTTCAGACGTGTGCTCTTCCGATCTACTGGGGCAAAACGGCTATTTAACACAGAATTGGCTGAAAAGTATGTACGTTTCAGCCAATTCTGTGTTAAATAGCCGTTTTGCCCCAGTCCCCGAAGTCCTGCAAGATGGTCAGGATTTTACAGCTGTGCTCCAAGGCTTGCAAACTCACGGCAACGTTCCTATCACCATCAACTCCAATGAAATGGGAACAACAAATCCATTTGAATAAAATATGAACGCAACACTGCCAAACAATATTATTTTGCCTCGAGGTATTGTCTCCGGAGAAAAAGGGAGAGATGCTTTTTTGGCGATGCTTGTTTCGGCGAACATCATCTCACAGGGCAAAAAAGACGAGTTAGCGACGAGGGTGCAGAGCGCCGAGCAAATTGTCGCCGACCTTATCGACAAAGAAAAACAAGACGAAGAAACTATCATCAAAATATATGCGCGTTACGCCAGAGCTCCTTTTGCAGACCTTAAAAAAATCGACCCCGATGTTGTTGATGCTATTCCCTACCGAATGGCGGCTAAATACCTAATTTTGCCCTATGGCTTGAGCCGAAAAGTTCTGCGCCTTGCTGTAGCCAGGCCCGACCGGCTTGAAAATGTTATGTCGATTATCGGCGAAATAGCCAAGAAAACCGGTGTTAGGGTGGAAATCGGCTTTACCACCAAGAGCGCCATCAACAGCGTCCTGTCACGACTTGACCAAGACAGATTTAATTATAATAAAAACACCGCCGGCGAAGATATTCCTGACGTGGATTTAAGCGCAGTTAAAATTCCAAAAGATATTATCGAGTTGTTGCCGCAAGAGACGGCGCAAAAATATAAAATAGTTGTTTTTGAGCGCAAAGATGATGGAACGCTTAAAATCGGTATGGTCAACCCCGGTGATGCGCAAACAAAGGAAGTTGTCGATTATATTTCCCGAGAAAATAATGTTACCTTCGAGAAATATAAAATATCGGATGCTGATTTTATGCAGGCTATCAAATCTTACAATATTACGGCCGAAGAGGGTAAAAATGCGACGGGGTTATTATCATCACTCAACAAAAAAACATCAATCAACAATAATCAATCTAGTACTAACCAAGATTTTCCTGATAGTGACTCGGTTACTTTGCCAGATAAAGAGGCAAGACGTAGCTCTCTCGCCGCCGCTTACTCGTCGGGCGACACCAATCTTGATATGTCCCTGCCCGATGGAGTAAAAGACAAATCGGATATCGAAAAATATATCGAATCCGGCAATGTTCCTATGCTTGTTGCGGCAATTATGAAACTAGCCAGCAATATGCATGCCAGTGATATCCATATCGAAGCCCAAAAATCGAAAGTCCTAGTTCGTTACAGGGTTGATGGTCAGCTTCACGATATTATCGATATCCCCAACACTCTTCAAAAAGCGATAGTTGCCCGTGTCAAAATCTTGGCCAAACTAAAAATTGATGAAACGAGAATTCCACAAGATGGACGGTTTGATTTGGTTGTTAGTAAACACGAAGTTGATGTCAGAGTTTCAATAATGCCAACGGTTTTTGGCGAAAAAGTGGTTTTGAGATTGCTCGATAAAAATGCCGGACTTTTCAAAATTGAAAGCCTGGGAATAACAGGTGACAATTACACAAGGTTTGTTAGAGCAATTGAAAAACCCTACGGCGTGCTAATGGTCACCGGTCCAACCGGCGCTGGGAAATCGACAACTCTTTATGCGGCCATCAACCACCTCAAGAAAAATACCATCAACATTGTCACGCTGGAAGATCCTATCGAATACGAAATTCAGGGCATCAACCAAATTCAGGTCAAGCCCAATATCGGTTTTACTTTTGCCGAGGGTCTGGGAGCGGTTTTAAGGCAGGACCCCAACATCATTATGGTTGGCGAAATTCGCGACGCTGAAACTGCTAACCTTGTAACCCATGCATCGCTAACGGGACATTTGGTATTAACTACACTCCACACTAATGATGCTTCCGGCGCCATGCCTCGTCTTGTCAATATGGGCGTCGAGCCATTTCTAATTTCTTCATCGATGAACGCAATTGTCGGTCAACGGTTGGTGCGCAGAATATGTCCCAAATGCCGTGTTGAAGCGCAGGTTCCGCAATCAGTTAGTGTGCAAGTACAAAAGGAATTGGCTGAAGCCGGTATCAGTACGCCGGTGAAGTTCTATCAGGGCAAGGGATGTCCCAGTTGTGGCGGGTCGGGTTATTCTGGCAGAACTGGTATTTACGAAGTCATTGAGGTTGATAGTGGTATGGAGCAATTGATAATCTCGCGGGCGCCGGCGAGCAAAATCAAAGAATATGCTGTGTCGAGAGGGATGTACCCAATACGAATCGATGGTTTCCAAAAAGTCATCAAGGGCATAACAACGGTCGATGAAGTAATGAGAGCAACAGCAATAAACTAATTTACAGAAAAACACAAAAACATAAAGACGGAAAAGATTATTGTTCGAGTGTAATCGCGAGAACTACTAATAATAGATACCATCAGGCAAATAGTTCTCGGGTAGTAACCCTCGAACAATAAATAAAGATATATTACTGATAATTTGAGATAATATAAAAACAAGGAGAAGTGTGGCGAAATTATTAGTTGAAAGAATGAGAAAGTATTTAAACGCGACCATAGCCGCCAGCGCTAGTGATATTCATATTGTCGCCGGTCAGCCGCCGCTACTACGTATCGATGGTAATCTTCAACCAATCCCCAATGAATCGGTTCTAACAAGAGAAGATGTAACGGGGTTAGTTGAAAGTACGTTGCGCCCTGATCTTGCAAAAAAATTATCACTCCACAAGGAAATTGATTATTCTTTTGATTATGATCACCACCGTTATCGAGGTAACGCCTATTATGAACGGGGAAATATCGCCGGTTCATTCCGTCTTATCCCCAGTAAAATTCCGGCGTTAAAAGAGTTAAATTTGCCGCCGATATTGGAAAGATTTACAGTTTTAAAGCAAGGTTTTGTCATTATCACTGGACCGACAGGGCACGGTAAAAGTACGACACTAGCGAGTATGGTGGATGCTATCAATCAAACCCGTAAAGAAAATATCATCACCATTGAAGATCCTATCGAGTATGTTTTTAGTCACGCTAAAAGTGTTGTGTCGCAAAGGGAATTGGGTGTTGATACTGATAGTTTTGCCCGCGCACTGCGTAGCGCCCTGCGTGAAGACCCCAATGTAGTTTTTGTTGGTGAAATGCGCGACCTTGAAACTATCGAAGCAGCGCTGACACTGGCGGAAACCGGTCATTTGGTTTTTACAACACTTCATACTAACGATACAACTCAAGCACCCGATAGGATTATCAACGTTTTTCCCGGCTATCAACAGGTTCAGGTAAGGATGCAGTTAGCTAATACACTTTCGGCGATTATCTCCCAGCGTCTTTTACCTAGAACATCCGGTGGCAGAATTCCGGCGGTAGAAATTATGGTTGCAAATGGTGCCGTGAAATCGCTTATTCGTGAGGGCAAAACGCATCAACTTTACAGCGTACTCGAGACAAGCGCCGCCGAGGGGATGATAAGTCTCGACAAAGTATTGGCTGATTTGGTAAATAGGGGAGAAGTGTCGCTTGATGATGCTTTGCCATGGGCGCGCGACCAAAAAACCTTTAAATCGATGATAGGCTAGTGAGAATTACTCTAATTACACTAATTATTCTAATTAGTCTAATGAAATACCAAAAAATAATTCAAATCCCAAATAGTAATAAATTGATTCGTATTCTTTTGGGAATTTCTGCTTTTGGGGCTTCCTTAGAACAATTACGTTAATTAGAACAATTAGACTAATTTTCGTTTCCTTCTCACAAAATAAACTACAAGTCCTAGTA
>CAZPNA010000057.1:3885-4359 GCA_964588135.1 uncultured Candidatus Saccharibacteria bacterium
TGATAATAGCGTGTATATTTATGATCATTTCATTTCTACAAAAAGTATCGGGCAAAGAGAAAGAATTTTTTTCGCAACAGATGTCGTTGATGCTTGAGGCAGGAATTGCTTTGCCAAAAGCGGTTGACATTATTTATCGCCAATCCAGAAATAAATATTTTCAAAAAATGCTTTCTGGGGTTGCAAAAAGTCTGCAAAATGGTCGGCAATTAAGCCAGGCGCTATCGCACTACCCGAAGATATTTAGCATGGAATATTTAGCAGTTTTAAAATCGGGGGAATCAACAGGACGACTTGGCAAGGTCTTTGCTGAACTGGCAAAACAATTAAAAGAGGAAAACGCATATCGTGCCGGAGTTCTTAGCGCGCTTATCTATCCGCTGGTAATTATCCTTGCGATAATAGCCGTTGGCATCTATCTGGTTTTTGAAGTTATTCCAGAAATTGCACAATTATTTGCCCAGCAAGATGTGT
>CAZPNA010000058.1:0-4347 GCA_964588135.1 uncultured Candidatus Saccharibacteria bacterium
CTTTATTTACTATTTTGCAAAAAATACAATCTTTCATATATCTATTATATTTTATGCCAAAGCCCTTGACAAATGCCAAATCTTATGGTACAGTTAACTCTTCTCCTGAACGGGAGATTTTTTAATAGGTTTAATAGCCTATTAAACCGTATGTACACCTCGCAGGTGTACGTGCCGGTCCACCAAAGAGTATCGATAAAAATCGGTCTCGAGGAAAATCAATAACCTAGGGTTAGTCGCCTAAGGTTTCCCCAAGGGAGCGAGGAGTAAGTTATTATGAATCTTACCCAAATAAAGGATAAGATAGTCGAAATAAAAAACAAACTTCCGCACTTACCTAAAATCAGCAAAAAGCTTCAGTATAACTTCAAATTTGCTGTTGCTACAGCCCTTCCAATTGTGCTTGCGGTTACTGTAACTACAAGCGCTGCTGACAATAATGTAGTTGATCGTGATACTAAATTAGCAACATCGATGTCGCTGAAGCTTGAAGATAACATCCTCGAGCAAAAAGCGAATAAGGTTGAAATTGTTGTTGGCGAATCTGAAGCTGAACGTATTGAACGTGAGGCTAATGAGTCTCAAGCCAAGTTGGCTTCTGCAAAGACTGTCTCGGTTTCTACCACAGTTGAAGTACCTGAAGAAGAGCTAAAGGCATATGCCTTTAACCTTGTAAGCTCACAGTGGGACATCTCACAGTGGGAACCTTTCGACTATATTGTTGAAAGGGAAAGTGGTTGGAACTGGCAAGCAACTAACAGAACATCTGGTGCCTACGGTCTTGGACAAGCCTTACCTGCTTCTAAAATGGGTGATCTTGCGAGTACTCCAGAAGGCCAAGTACAGTGGGTGATTGCCTATATTGAGGGTCGCTACGGAACCCCGGCAAATGCTCAATCGTTCTGGCTTACCCACGGCTGGTACTAACCCCTGCCACAAGCTCAACGATCTTCGCTAGATACGCAAAAACACCCCTTCGATTAACCTCGACAGGGGTGTTTTTGTATTTCCTTAACCATAATTCACACCTCGTAGGTGTGAAACACGGTTAGGGATAAAATTCCAACCTGTTAATCACTACCGAAATCACACCTACGAGGTGTGATTGGTTTGGTGGAGCTAATTCGGCTTGGGTTTATTGTGCTAATTTTTTTGAAATACTATTGACTTTTGCTCTGTATTTTGGTACTGTTATATGATTCAAAGGTGGGGTTTTCGACCTCCCCTTCGGATAGCACCAGATGTTTGACATCACAGGCTAAGAGCCTGGAAAGGAGATAAGTCCGATGCCGTACTGCGACGATGGAGACGGTTATTGCGACGACTACGACCGGGAAACTGGTTGGGACGAGCGCGAAGACAAGGATGTTCGGACCAACTACGACGGTCACGAGATGTGGGTGAAGCTCCAGCCGAACAATGTGCGTGGTGATGGCTGGACAGCATCACTGCCGGCTCGTATGGCCGGGCGTGGCATGTCAATCATCTTCATCAACGGCATAAAGCCGAGTGATGACGTGGTAGAAGGTCAGGGGGTTTGTGTCGTTATCAGTGCGATACGTGATCGTGAGGACATTAACCGGTTTCGTACCGACAAGTGCGGTAACTACATGTACGTTGCCGTTCCGGCCGACTGCGACGAGACACGTAATGTCTGGTTCCAAGACGACAATGACCCAGACTGCTTCTACCACGTCAGGACACATGTTGATTGGCGTGGTCGGATCAAGGAGAATGCTAACGAGGATTTGATCGGTGTCCGGTCACGAGTCATCGAGTTCGCTCGAGAAACTCATCTGGTGGACGGGTGGATAGACTGGGAGAAAATGGTTGTCAATACCAAGAGCACAATGACAATTGCGGTATCGACCATGACTCAACTCCCATCCGGCTCCTGGACACCAGTGGAATCGACGCGGTATGAGGCGGAGGATCGGGCAGATCCGATTGTCGCGGTCCGATTCGCGGACAACAAGTGGCCGTATGCTGACCTCTATCCGGCGCCGACAGTCGCCGGCAGGGTGAAGCTGCTGGTGCAAACCAGTAGCGGAAAGGAGTTTGTCCTCGACGATCTGGGAACGTCGTGGTGTGATCTGCCGAAGACTGTCCAGAAGGGACTGCAAGAGGCTTATCCGCTCTTCCGAATTTGCGCCAAAGTGCGGCACCCGAAAGATAAGCCCCACTGCACTGACGGCGGACCAGTGCCAGCATCAGCAGCGTCGCTTCAGGCGCTTGCTGCGCGTTTCGGTGGCGGCGCCTAGCGTTCACGAATCACCCACCAACACAAAGAGCCCGGGCGGCAACGCCCGGGCTCGTTTCATATCTTGTTATTAACAGATGAGATTTCTCCTTAGGCATACTCGTCGAAATGACAAATACAATAAGTTCTACGCAGTCTTTAATCAATTGTGACGCTGCTGGTGTCGGGGTTGACGATTTCAATCCATGTCTGACCCGGGTTGAATTTTATTTCATTACCACTGGCGTCGTAATACAGAGTTCGTTGTCCGGCTTTATCTTTTTTCCAAGTACCATCAATTACAGTTCCATCCATCAAAATTTTCGCCTCGCCAGAGCCAATTGTATTAAAATCATATACTGTTTTACCACCTGACTCTACTGCCGAACGTGAATATGTAGCAATAATAATATTCTTCGCTTTTAATTGTTGACCGGTAATCTCATCGTTATGCGCCGCTCCGGCTTGCGATCGCAAATATGAATTTGTTTCGGGGTCGTATGTCCACTCAACCTTATACGTGTCGCTGTTAGAAAAGTTGATTATTGCGCCTTTTCCATCTGTGGGTCTGCTTCCCTTGGCAACATCGGTCTTAAACTTTAGCTTTGTATAATCACTGGTATTTATATCATAACCCTGATCTTGCGCGTACTGGTAGAGTTTTGGGATTGATGTATAGAGCGTGTGTTCAAGCGCTCTGCCGTCGTTTTGTCTCCAAAAAGCGGTTTGGTTATGGTTTAAATCCAGAACCCCATCTTCGGCAATTTTGGTAAGTGCGTTTTGTGCTCCGCCGGCGTGAGCATAAAAGGCGTTATATTCCTCTGCCCAATCGACAAAATATGTTCTTGCAGATCGGACAGGCCCCACCTTATCGGTCTCGTAGCAACTGTAAACAAGCATAAATCGAGTAATCCCGCCTTCGGCAATAGCTTCATAGACAACACTGGCTTTATCGATACCGGCTTGCGGACGAGCTTCGGGGTGATTTTCGACCATTACAGCTAACGGGTGTCTTGCGGCAACTTCTTTTGATACTTCTGTACCATCTAATTCGCAAACAGTGCTGGTGTTGGTAAAACTTACTGGTAATTTTGTAGCATCACCGCCACTTCTGTTATTAAAATATGCCCATACGCCAATGCTGGTTCCGAGTACTACAACACCGATTATTACTCCAAGTATTATCTTCTTTTTTTTGTCCCAAATTATCACACTGACCTCCTATATTAATTAAATCACAAACATCAAGCACCAAATTTCAAACAAATTCCAATGTTTAAATATTCAAATTTTTAAACATACTTATCGATTGATATTTATGATTTGGTATATGATTATTTTTTAAGTGCCATTTTTACTGGCGAAAATATCAAAACAATTAATGCCAGACTAATATTAATATACCAAATTAATCCAATAATTTCAGGTGGGATATTAAGCCAGCCATTAGTGATGACTATCCACAAGATGACGATGCTGACTATTATTCCCGCTACCGAAGCAAGAATATCTTGTTTGCTGGGAAGAAGTGTTAATGAAATCGACAGAATTAAATATATCCACAAGAGGTATATAAAGTGTAGTCCGCCGGTGATGGTCGGTAAGATAAGAATTATCGAAGTGCGTGGTATTGCAAAGTTTATGCCATCAGCTAGCGGCAATTGTTTGAGTAGAAAATAGATGGCAGTTACGCCGACGGCAAGAGGGGCAAATGATATTGCTAACTGCCCAAAAACCGGAATCTTAGGTTTTTCGTGAATAACATGTCCGCCGGTACTGGAAAATAGTTTAATTTCAGCAACAGGAGTGCCGGTGAGTATTGCCGTGATAAAATGCGAGAGCTCATGCAAAACTACGCCCGGAAAGAGAATTATCAAATACAAAAATTTGGGTAAAACCGTTACCAGCAATTGGTTTGCCCAATAGCTAAACGCTAAAAAACCTGTGGCCGCTACGGCCAGCGAGATCATTTTGCTCCTAATGCCACGACGACGTCATTGTCTTTGGTAATACTTGGATCTTCAAGTAGTGAAGTTTCGTATTTTTGTGATACTATGGCGTCAACCGCTTTTGCCTCGGCTATTTTGCCGGTGTTGTAATAAACGACA
>CAZPNA010000059.1:0-4321 GCA_964588135.1 uncultured Candidatus Saccharibacteria bacterium
AAAACCGCGGGCCTTTAAGATTGTACCTATTGACGCCGCGGTGATACCTTTTCCAAGTCCTGATAATACTCCCCCAGTCACAAAAATATATTTCATTTCTTATAACCCTGTTGTTGCCCCTTTGTATGAATAATTTTCATCATAAATATATCCACTGGCACTAGTTGTATATTTTGGTGTTTTTGGAATTCTGATATCTGATAGCGGGAATAGCACAATGGCAACCCTCCCTTGGATATTCTTTTTGGGTATCGGTCCAATTTCTCTTGAGTCGCTTGAATGGTCTCTATTATCTCCAAAAACAAAAAACTCGTCACTTCCCAATGTCACAGACATATTTTCACTTTTTGACGATGTCGATGTTGAGTCCTTTAAAATATATGTCTCTTGTAGTTTATTACCGTTGATATACACGCTACCATCAATAACATCAACTCTTTCGCCTGGCAATCCGATAACTCTTTTGATATAACTCTCTTTTTCGCTTTGCGGTGGATGAAATATTACTACCTCTCCCCTCTTCGGATTTCTAAATTTATATGTCAATTTATCGATTACCAGATATTCTTTGTCATGAAAATTTGGTTCCATGCTCTGACCGACGACAACAAAAGGTTGTATTAAAAAATATCTGAAAATCAGAGCGATGATGATAACCAATAATGTTGTTTTAATGAATTCGAATGAAAATTCGATTCCCAGCAGAACAAATGACTTGGCTTTCGACTGTGTTTCAGGCTGTATCATATATTTATTATATCGATAGATTTTCAAAAAACAAATATTCAAAAAATACCGAATGTCATTGCGAGAGAGTGTACTCACGACCGAGGCAATCTCATCAATTACTTGCTGTCCATATGATGGTTATTGCGTATCACAGGATAAAGATTCTATA
This sequence comes from uncultured Candidatus Saccharibacteria bacterium, assembly GCA_964588135.1. Taxonomy (GTDB): domain Bacteria; phylum Patescibacteriota; class UBA1384; order UBA1384; family UBA1384; genus CAZPNA01. The sequence continues at coordinate 899 of CAZPNA010000059.1, forward strand.
CCTCTTTCATCACGCTGGTTCTCACCAACCGGATCATATTCTATTTTTATGTGGTGCATCCGGCTGGGTTCGAACCAGCGACTTCCTCGATGTGAACGAGGCGCTCTACCACTGAGCTACGGATGCATTGGAACTTATTGCCTATGATTGCTAGAATATCAGTATGTAGTTAATAAATAAAGAGGATATCATGGACAGCACTTTTTTAAGCGAGCAGAAAACAAAGTTAGAGCAGGAAAAATTACGCCTTCAAAAAGAAATCGACAAAAAATCAATTTTCCCCGAATCTGGAAATAGTGACGACGATAGAGAACAAGAGATATCACAGTTGGAAGATAATCAGGCGACCGAGACATCGCTTGAAACAGAACAGGAAAACGTTCTCAATGCGCTTAAAAGAATTGATAGTGGATCTTACGGCAAATGTATTAAATGCGGTGGAGACATCCCAGAAGATAGATTAAGAGCATATCCCGCCGCCGATGATTGTGTCCAATGCTCAACAAGAAAATAACAATATGCGCACTCACTTTGGCATTGATGCAGTTGGCTGATTTTTTGTTCTGGAAATATTCAGGTTACGTAACCATCAATTCTGTCGCTAGTTGGGGAATCAATATTCCGCAATATTTTATTATTCTAATATCAATTATTTCAATATTGATACTTGCTTACATCGCAAAAAAAATCAGACCTCCTTGGCCGTGGCCATTAATTCTGATAATTACTGCCGGTATATCAAATATATTGGATAGAGTTTTCTATGCTGGAGTAGTTGACTATATCAACATTCAAATACTACCCGTCTTTAACTTATCCGATGCGTTGATAACTATTGGTGCCATCTGGATGATTTACAGTCTCATTTTAGATATTCGCAACAAGAAGAACAAATAACTCTGTCATTTCGACGAGTACACCGAGGAGAAATCCCGTCGGGATCGGAATGAGATTTCTCGGGGTTACCCTCGAAATGACAAATTCCATTAAACATCTACGACTTCGGCGAATTTGGGAATAATTGGCTCGATATTTAATTTCTCATGAACGATTTTTGAAAAATCGCTCATCGCCTCGGTATCTCCATGGGTTAGAAATACTTTTGTCGGGTGAGGGCTAAATTTATCTAGCCACTCAAGAAGTTGGTGCTGGTCGGCATGGGCGCTGTAGGCGCCAATCTTTTCTATTTTACATCGAACTGGAGTATTTCGGTTTTCCACAGTTACTTCACCCTTAGCGTCTTCAACTTCTCGACCTAGTGTTCCCGGAACTTGATAGCCGACAATGAGTAAAACACTCTTGGGGTCCGGCAGAACCCTTTTTAGATGGTGTACCACACGACCGCCTGTCATCATTCCAGATCCGGCAATAACAATTTTTGGACCATTAATTAAATTGATGCTTTTAGAATCTTGTGTGGTTATGGAATTCTTAAACTTGTCAAAACTAAACGGGTCATCGCCGGCGGCGTACTGTTGTTGCACATCACTATTTAAAAATTGTTTGTATCTGCCAAAAAGGGCAGTGACTTTTATTGCCATGGGGCTGTCGAGAAATACTGGAATTTTTGGTACCGTGCCATCTTCAAACATATCGTCGAGGTCGCGCAGTAGCTCCTGGCTTCGTTCGATTGCAAAAGCAGGAATCAATAAAGTTGATTTGCTTGCCACTATTTCATCGATGGCTTTATTGAGAAGTTGTTTCTGTAGATTTTTATCTTCGTGCAAACGGTTACCGTATGTCGTTTCCATAATTACTGTGTCGGCGGCGCCGGGATGAACGGTCGGTTTTACAGCGCCCATTGGCCAGTTGCCAAGGTCGCCGGAAAACACAACAGATTCGCCGCCATCACTAATTTTAACCGAGGCTGAGCCGAGAATATGGCCTGCATCCACGATAACAAGCGATATGTTGCTCGATAGTTTAATAGTTTTCTCATATTCAACAATATTAAACAATCGCAAACTGCCATCAATGTCTTCCTCTGTAAAAAAGGGGTCAGTATTAGCGAGGTTCTTAGCAAACCGCAGTAACCCTAAATTATCGCGCCAGACAATTTCGGCAATATCTTTCGTTGGTGCTGTGGCGATGATACGACCCCGAAAACCTTGTCTGTAAAAAATAGGGATGCGCCCACAATGATCCAAGTGTCCGTGAGTTAAAACGATGTATTTGATATTGTTCCAGTCAACCGGTAACTTTTGGGCGTTTCTTTGTAAATCCTTTTCGTGACCTTGAAAATATCCACCATCTACCAATAATTCTGTACCATCGGATAATTGAACGTGGTAACACGAACCGGTCACTTCTTCCGACGCCCCATAAAAAGTTATCTTCATATCTACATTATACCAGTACCACAAAATTTTGATTCGTATTTACTCCTACCCCCATTAACACACCTCGTAGGTGTGCAAAGCGGTTAAAATGCAATAATTTGGTTATTTATCGGTTTTGAAGCCGATGCCGGTTCGAGGGGATTGGGCCTCCTCTATTTTGCCGTGAGTACTTTCGTATTTTTTTAAATTATCATTTAAGGCTGCGACCATTCTTTTGTAATGCCCCGGGCTGATGATAACGCGCGAAGCCAGTGTGCTGAACGGCGGGAGCATATTAAAGAAATCGAGGATGAATTCTTCCTTCGTGTGACTGGCCTGCATAACATTCGAGTACACCCCCTTCATCTCTTCTTCTTTGACTTTGATATTTATCTGCTGCTCTGGCATAATTACTCCTTAATTTGCAGACTTTACCTCGCTTACTATATCATTAAATTTTTCAGGGTTGTTAGCAGCAAGATCGGCAAGGATTTTGCGGTCGAGTTCGATGCCTGATTTATGAAGCTTGTTTATAAAAACACTATAAGTCATATTGTGTGGTTTAAGCGCGGCGTTAATTCTAATAATCCATAATTGTCGGAATGTTCTCTTCTTTACTCTTCTATCTCTGTATGCAAAAACACCAGCTTTTAATACCGCCTGTTTTGCCTGTCTAATTAAATTTTTGCGACCATGCCTATAACCCTTGGTCTTACTAAAAACCTTTTTGTGCCTTGCGTTAGTTGTTTTCCCTGATTTTACTCTAGACATATTATTTTATTACCTTGCTATAATGTTTAGCGTCACTCATTTACATCGTGACATTATTTTTTGATGCTTTTCGACGTCTTTTGGATTTGTTAGTAGCCAAATGTTGCGCCGAGGTCGTCGAAATTATAACCTTGCCACTCTTGGTGACTTTCTTAATCCTTTTTGCTACTGTTTTTGACGTTTTGAGTTTCATTTTTTTCATTTTTTACTGATCCTCTTTTTATTACTGCCACAAATCTTCTACCTAATCTCTGCGGCCTTTCTTCATATTCGCCACCTAATTCTTCTCTAAAAACATTTAATTTATCAAGCGCTCTTTGCATAAAAAGCATCT
>CAZPNA010000060.1:0-4311 GCA_964588135.1 uncultured Candidatus Saccharibacteria bacterium
AATTCTTCTCTAAAAACATTTAATTTATCAAGCGCTCTTTGCATAAAAAGCATCTGTCTGCCGGCAAGTTTCATATCAACTTTGATTCTTCCCGATTGAGCTATAAACTTTTTGGCCCGAGCCATTTTTACATCCCAGTCGTGCTGGTCGATATTTACCGACAAGCGAATTTCCTTAATATCTGTTGCCGACTTGCTCTGTTGTTTCTGTTTTTTATCAAGCTCGTACTGATATTTCCCATAATCCATTATTCTGACAACAGGAGGATTAGCGCCTGCCCCGACTTCGACAAGATCAAGATCCTTGTCTTCTGCCAGTTTAAGCGCTTCGTACAAACTTTTAATCCCAAGTTGTTTCGAATCAGCGTCAATTACAAGCATCTCGGGCGCTTGTATTTCTCTGTTAACTCTAAGTTGTTTTATTCTTACTCCTCTTTGGATGATTAAAACTTCCTACTTATTCTCTTGGCTACTTTCACCGCTTATAAATCTATCACGTTTGATAATAATTTTCAAGGCTTTTGGCATCCTATAGATGACAGCCGGCGTTTTCGTAACTATTGCACCCTCTACCATAACCGGCATTACAACACTTCCGGTTATCTGCAATGTTTTAGCATGGAAGATGCTTACACTCTTTTTTTCTGCTTCAGAACCTATTAACCACGAGGCAAATTTTTGCAACCCTTTTTTAGAGGCGAGCGTATTATAAAAGCTAAACGTTAAATCCGAAAAAACTATTAGATCGGTAATGTGGTTGGTTACCTCCCACCTGTCAGCGCGCAGCGTAATCTCCACAGGGCTTGATGTATGCATTTCTGCACTTGTTACGAAATAACACGAACCTTCGATATATCCTAGATCCACCGTCGTATATCTTCTCTTTTTAAGCGCTTCGCAGGCATCTAAAACGCTAGTGAGCCTCAACCTTTCCCTCATTGAAGACCCCGTGTCAAGAGGTACTGCACCCACAACAACGTCCCTATTTAATCCTCTTTCCGAAGTCTTAACCATTGTAATAACATTGTTAATATGACGGTCGCTTCCAACCGCTATTATCGTACTAGCACCCTTTCTAATACCCATATCTGTAAGCTCTTCTGCGCTTCTTGCCGGCGAGGCATTAGTAATCTCGCCAACAATTCCCAGGTCTTCAAGATACTCTCTGACTTTTAATTGCGACTTTCTATCATTGCTAGTCTTTGGTTGCTCAAACACATAGTAGTACATATACGAACGTGAATTAAGTTATTCTTCCTCGATATCGACTTTTATAGCGTCTTTATCTTCAGAATCTTCGCCTTCCTGTGTATGCTCAATCATTTCACTGGTTACTTCTGCAGGCTCTGATGCGCCATTTGTCATTTCGCTTTTACCCGCAAAATAAGCGCCGGAGTGAATTATTAAATCTTTAGTTTTAATATTACCTTCGACATGACCAGTCGGATGAATCTCTAGCTTATCTTGAGCATGAATAGTACCACTTACTTCTCCCGAGACACTAACAACCAATGCCGAAATAGGACCTTTGACTTTAGCACTGTCGCCAACAATTACGTTTTGGTCAGATTTAACCTCGCCTTCGACAGTCCCATGAACCACAATATCACTTTGGTCTTTAAGTGTTCCTGTCAAATGAACACCCGACCCAACTACGGTACTAACTTCTTCTTCCTTCATTATTGCCTCCTCGAATATTACTAAACTATGTATTAATACTGTCTAATGAACTCGTGCTCCTGTCAAGAGTAATAAATAGTTAATAGTATAAGTAGAAGGTTGAGTTACGAATCGAAAATATTGTTCGAATGTACTCGTGAGAACTATTTATAACGGTGATAGCCTACGCTCATTAGTTCTCGATGATTACATCTCGAATTATATTTCCAACCTTAATGCTTGCATTATTAATTAATTTAGGTTATAATTTTTTCCGATTCAATAAAATTAAAATATTTAATTATGGACTATATAACAATTAATGGCGCCCGAACCAATAACCTTAAGGGTCTTGACGTAAAAATCCCTAAGGGCGCGATAACTGTAATTACCGGCCTTTCTGGTTCGGGTAAATCGAGTTTAGCATTTGATACAATTTACGCCGAGGGTCAGAGGCGTTATGTTGAAAATCTCTCTAGTTATGCTAAACAAGTACTGGGTATTCTTAACAAGCCTGATATTGATAAAGCTGATGGTTTGATTCCGGCGATTGCCATCGACCAAAAAACTATTGCCCGATCCCCCCGTTCTACAGTTGGAACTTTAACTGAAATATATGACTACTTGCGACTTATTTTTGCGCGAATCGGAGAACCCAAATGCCCTAATTGTCATGGAAAACTCGAGCGACAAGATAGAAAAGAAATTATTGATACAGTTAAGAAAATCATAACACAAAAAAACTTTACAGATTCCGTAACAATTCTCTGCCCAATTATTTTCAAGGAAAGTTCTGCAGATCGTATTAGCGATGGAATAAAAAGAATTCTCAATTCCAAGTTCAGCCAAGTGAGAATTAACGGCAAGATAACCGATAAAAATACACTTGATAATTTTGAGCCTAGACCAGAAACCAAATATACCATAGAAATCATTTATGCAACCCACAATATTATTAAGGAAGGCAAGGAAAGAGAGTTCGCCCAGCGCAAAACAATATCAGATCTTGAAAAAGCTATCACATATTCCGGTGGTAGAGTTGGTTTTTCTACGCAAAAAACAAAACAAGAATTAAATTTTACCGAAAACTATTCTTGTGATAAATGCGGAATTATTTTACCCGAAATTTCAACTCGAATATTTTCATTTAACAGCCCTCATGGAGCTTGCCCTGAATGCCACGGGCTGGGTCGCAGAAAATATGTTGATCCAAATATGATTATTCCCAACCAACAACTAACACTCGCAGAAGGTGCAATACGTCCATGGTCGCGTATGGCCAACCAAACTAGTTGGTATGAAAAAACATTACTAGAACTATCTAATCGCCATAATTTCGACATATATACACCAATCGCCGATTTATCTAACGAGAATAAATCGTTTATTTTGTATGGCGATGGTATTTTTGAGGGCGTCGTTACGAATCTCGAAAGGCGATACGTTGAGACAGATTCTGAATATCTTCGCAACGAAATAGAAAAATATATGGTTGAAAAAGTCTGCCCAGTCTGTAACGGCAATAGATTACGCAAGGAAGCATTAAGTATTTTTATCAATGGCAAAAATATTGCAGAAGTTTCCCAGATGTCTGTCGATGAAATGCTTGATTTTACCGAAAAGTATAAAATTGATAAAAAAAACGAAAAAATAGCAATACCGATATTTTCAGAAATTAAAAATCGTTTAAGCAACTTAAAACAAGTTGGTCTATCTTATATTACTCTCGACCGACAAGCAGATTCTTTAGCGGGTGGTGAAGCTCAACGGATTCGCCTTGCCACACAACTCAACGGAAGTCTTTCTGGAATATTATATGTTCTTGACGAACCTTCTATTGGTCTCCACCCAAACGATATTACGCGGCTTATTAGCACACTTATCAAACTCAAACAACAAGGAAACACGCTGATCGTCGTTGAGCACGACTCGGAAATTATGAAAGCTGCTGATTATATTATCGACATCGGACCTCTAGCCGGTGATAACGGTGGTAATATTGTTGCAGAGGGCAGTTACGAACAAATTATCAAAAACAAGAAATCATTAACATCGAAATATTTGAGTGGGCGCAAATCTATTAAAATACCTGCTAAGCGAAGGGTTCTGAATCTCAAGGAATCTATCAAAATTCATGGTGCTAAAGCGTTTAACTTAAAAAACATTGATGTTGATATTCCATTAAAGGGGCTCGTTTGCATCACCGGCGTCTCCGGATCCGGTAAATCAACCTTGGTTTATGAGATACTTGGTAAAAAGGTAGCCGAGCATTTCCACCGAGCTCACAGTAAACCCGCTGAACACAAATCTATCACTGGGCTTGGACAGCTTGATAAAGCCATTAAGATTGATCAAACTCCTATTGGTCGCACGCCAAGAAGTAATTTGGCAACCTATACCGGAATATTCGGTCCGATTAGAACGCTATTTGCAGCACAATCCGATGCAAAACTGCGAGGCTTTAATGCTAGCCACTTCAGCTTTAACCTTAAAGGTGGTCGTTGTGAGTCGTGCCACGGAGACGGTTCTATCAAAGTAGAAATGCATTTCTTACCCGATGTCTATATTACATGCGAAAAATGTGGTGGTAAAAGATACAACAGTGAGGCGCTGGAAATCACGGTAAACGATAAGACAATTGCCGATGTTCTTG
>CAZPNA010000061.1:0-2180 GCA_964588135.1 uncultured Candidatus Saccharibacteria bacterium
GAATGTCTAAAGAACATTACATCGCCATCGTGGACAGTGTAATCTTTTCCCTCGAGGTGCATTTTGCCGGCGGTGCTGGAGCCGTGCCAGCCACCCAAAGCAATAAAATCGTCGTAGGCGACCACTTCGGCGCGAATAAAGTTTTTTTGAAAATCGGTGTGGATGACTCCCGCGGCTTCCGGCGCCGTTGCTCCTTTTTTACACGTCCACGCCCGCGCTTCTTGTTCTCCAGCAGTCAAAAAAGTTATTAACCCGAGTAGTTTATATGCGGTGCCGATAAGGCGGTCGAGCCCTGGCTCTTTAAGCCCAAGCGAATCTAAAAATTCTTTTTTATCATCGTTGTTTAGTGTAGCTAATTCCGATTCGATTTTTGCGCTGATGGCAACCGCCGGCGTCCCGGATGGTAATAGTTCCGCTAATTTATATTTTTCCATCAAATCGTCAGGGTTAACACCTGCGTCATTTTCACCAACGTTAAAAACTATCATCAGCGGTTTAGTAGTTAGCAGTGGTAGATTTCGTTTAACCAAATCTTTATCATCTTCATTAAAACTAACACCGCTCGCCATTTTTCCGTTATTTAGCGCTGTTTCGATGCGACCCACTAACTCCAGTGTTTTTTTGGCATCTTTGCCATCATCGCCCGGATTTTTAGACTGTGATTCGAAACGCAATCGAATTTTATCCAAAGTTTGCAAATCGGCCAGTGCCAATTCTGAAAGTATTATTTCCGTATCACGGCGTGGGTCAATATTGCCCGCAACGTGAATAGTGTCAGTATTCTCAAAAACGCGCGTGACCAGACAAATAGCATCAACCTCACGAATATGACGCAAAAACTGGTTACCCAACCCTTCGCCTTTGTGGGCGCCGGCAATAATCCCGGCAATATCGGTAAACTCTACTGTTGCTTGAACTACTCTTTGCGAATTTTCCACTTTCGCAATTTTTGTAAGACGTTCATCTGGCACAGCAACAATACCAACGTTAGGGTCGATGGTAGTAAATGGAAAATTTTTCGCTTCTGCTTGCGCGTTTTTGACCAACGCATTAAAAAGCGTCGATTTTCCAACATTGGGCAATCCAACTATACCTATACTTAATGACATCAATAAATATCTCCAACTGATAATCATATCGTTCGAACGTAATCGTGAGAACTACTGACCACTAGGAAGTGCCAACCATAATAGTTCTCGCCCCAATGGGGCTCGAACAATAATATATCAATTAAACCAGTATAAATAAAGAGAAAAGCCCGGCTGGCGTAAGCCCGGGCTTAAGAATAAGTGACGGTAAAAAAGATCGAACCTTCGGCGATAGGTACCACAATGCCATCGAATTCTTCGGGAAGCACTCGGTATTCGCATCTCCATCTGTTTTCGAAAAGGTATTCGACTTGAGAAACATATATAATCACATACCCGTCGGGATGAGATTCGCATAGGGGGAACTGGAAGACTCGCAATGACAGTTCGCGAAACTCCACTTCTAGCCCTTTAACTGGTTTGGCGAAATACGAGCTTCTGATCGTATCGCAAACCGTTTGCTTGATGCCTGCTTCAAGCAGGTCGCGATGTCCGTTGCGCATCTCTGGAGTTATCAAAAACACCTGTGCGCAACCGAACTCTGCCATTGCCATGGTTCTCCCCCTTCCTCGTTGTCAGTGTGCGGTACGTTTCTTGCGACAATAATACCACTTTTTAGTGTATTTTTGTCTATAACTATTGCATTTATCGGCTGATTTTAGTAATATAAACCTGTCAACAAAAAGTCTTTCTCCGCTTATATGGCGGAGGCTCGGTCCGGGTCTATAGTTCGGACATGATAAGAGCGCCATAAGGACAAGCCATAAGTTTATAAAGTTATAAAGCTTATAAGGTTCATAAAGTTGAATCTGCAAGCGAATAGGAATCGACCCCTCTTGGTTCGGCTTTGATGCCCGAACCTGTCTCCCCTTGTTAAGGGGAGAAGATAAACTAAGATTGTTTTGTAATAGATACAGTGGCATAATTAAATTATAAGAAAGGGATTATGAGAGAATATGAAATTACGTTTCTAATGGAAAACGAACAAGCTTTGCAAGAAAAAGCTGTCGAAAAAGCGATAAAAAATCACGAAGGTGAAATTATTTCGGTTAAAAACTGGGGACAAAAAAACCTCGCTTATCCGATAAAAAA
>CAZPNA010000061.1:2280-4254 GCA_964588135.1 uncultured Candidatus Saccharibacteria bacterium
AAGAAGTTAAAGTAGAAAAACCAACTACAAAAAAGGCTGAACCCGCTAAACCCGTAAAAAAAGCAGTGGGTAGCATCACCAACAAGCCAAAAGTAACTAAGGAAAAGCCAAAAACCGCAAAGCCCAAAAAGGAAGGTATCTCCGACGATGAAAGATTAAAACAACTTGAAAATAAACTCCAAGACCTCCTTAAGGAGTAAGGCGGAAAAATGTATAGTTTAAACCGAGCAATGATAATTGGAAATGCAACGCGCGACCCCGAGATGCGTTATACCCCAAACGGTCAGGCGGTTGCCAATTTCGGGGTAGCTACCAATAGAAAGTGGAAAACTCAAACTGGTGATATGCAAGAGAAAACCGAGTTTCATGATATCGTCGCATGGGGAAAATTGGCGGAAATTGCCAGCCAAATCATTAAAAAAGGTGGGAGAGTCTATGTTGAGGGACGCCTAGAAACCAGAAACTGGGAAGCGCCCGATGGTGCCAAGCGCCAAAAAACAGAAATTATTGCGGATAATATTATCGCGCTTTCATCGAGGAGCGAAATGGGTGGCGTGTCAATGTCGGGAGGGTCGCAGGCATCACCGTCACCATCACCAACAACAGGTTCACAGGTAACATCTAATCCTCACGAAGGTATCGATAGCACGCCAAAGGAAGATGAGTCGCAAGTGCCGGCGGAGGCAGCATCATCAGCTACAAAAAAAGAGAAAGAGGATAAAAAAACAAGCGAAGAAGATATCGATTTGAACGATATACCGTTTTAACGGATCACGTTGCGCTTCAAGCCAATGGAATACCTTACGTTAAAAATAGCAAATAACAAGCACCAAATAACCAGCCTCGACTAGAGTCGGGATGAGACGTCGAGTCTAGGCGGGCAAACAATAATCAATATTCAAAAATTTAAATATTTAAACATTGTGATTTGAAATTTGTTTGATATTTGTTATTTGAGATTTGGTGCTTTAAACCAAAGGGATCCCTCCAGCAAGGTCGACCCAAAGGGTCACTTTCGGGGGATGACACGAAAAGTAGTCTAAATATCAATCAGGAGTTAATAATATGTCAAGAAATAGAAAAACAATAAGAAATATTGATTATAAAGATCCGGCAACTTTGTCGAAATTCTTAACGCGATGGGGAAAAATCAAGCCGGCAAGTATGACGCACCTTAATGCCAAAGATCAGCGTCGTCTGACGGAAGCCATCAAACGAGCGCGATTTTTAGCGTTGATGCCATATGTTAAAAGATAACTAATAACTAATAGTTAATAACTTATAATTGTCGTTTTTAATTAGTTATGAGTTATTAGTCATGAACTATGAGTCATAGCATTTCTGATTTACAAATCGGGGTTTATGTGGTCTGGCAGGGTGAACCGGCGCAGGTTATTTGGCGTGAACACACCAAGTTGGGTCGTGGCGGCGCAATTTTACGCCTTAAGGTTCGTGGGCTTAAATCGGGCGCTATTTTTGATACTACTCTCAAGGGTAATGACAGTTTGCCGGAGGGTGATATCACTCGAAGTAAGGCGCAGTATTTGTATGCCGAAGGCGACACTTTGTTTTTTATGAATAATGAAGATTTTGACCAGTTTGGACTTAGTAAAAAAGTTGTTGGCAAACAAGCGGAATTTTTAAAAGAAGGAGCGGAAGTGGATGTGGTTAGCTTTGAAGGAAAACCTATCAACATTCAGTTGCCGATAAAAGTCGAACTTAAAGTTATTTACGCCGAGCCGGCGGTGCGTGGCAATACGGCGCAGGGTAACATCACCAAACCAGTCGAATTGGAAGGCGGGGCGAAAATCAACGGTCCGTTGTTCCTTAAAACCGGTGATGTGGTGCGTGTTAACACTCAAACGGGACAGTATGTGGAAAGAGCATAATACAATAATTACTCTAATTAACCTAATTAGTCTAATTACTCTAATGAAATACCAAAAAATAAATCAAATCCCAAATAATACAAAT
>CAZPNA010000062.1:0-2858 GCA_964588135.1 uncultured Candidatus Saccharibacteria bacterium
AAGGAAGTACGGAGCCTGATGATAGTATTACCGCTTGGTCGGCAATCGCATTTGCGGCGGCTGGATATGACCCCGACTCGATATCTGTTGACGGTGGCCCGAGTATTATAGATTATATAACTTCACGAGCGTGCAATTACGAAACAGCAACTGACATCGAGCGGTCTGTTCTGGCATTGTCAGCTTCTGATTATGAATTAAGCAATATCAACAGTTGTGATTTAGTATCAAAACTTGATGCTTATAAAAACGATGACGGTTCGATAGGTCCCGACATCGTGAGCACAATTTTTGGCGTTCTCGCCTATTCATCAGTCAACACCGATATTGACCAGAAAACTGTCGATTACATTGTCAGCCAGCAACAAGAAAATGGTGGCTGGAACGATGGATATAGTATTGAAAGCCAAATCACAAGCCAAGCAATTATGGCGCTTGTCGCTAGCAGTTTTGATGCTAATTCCGACATAATCACGAGTGCCAAAGATTATATCAAAAGCGAGCAAGCGGAACTGGGCGGAATAAAATACACCAGTTACGGCGACTGGCCGGCAACCGATTCAGACTCTTGGTCTGATGCCTATGCCTTGCAAGCAATTTATTCACTTGGCGATGACCCTTTAAATGATTTTTGGTTGTCGGACGGGCTGTCGATTCTTGATGATATTGCCTCTTTCAAAAAAGATGATTTATCATATCTATATTCGCGAGACGATTGGGGCGACTCGACACCGGTTTGGACAACAGCTGTTGTGATCCCAGCACTCGAATGTAAACCGCTCGGGTTTAACAGCAATGATCTTGTAGCATTTGATAATTTAATAATTGATGATAATGACGAATCAACTAAGGACAGTATTTCGGAAGAATTAACAGATAATACGTCCCCATCAACCAATTCCGAAACTACAACCACGTCGAATGATGACAATAACCAATCGACAGAAAATATATCAGCTATTGTCACCTCTTCAGGGTCTATACCAATTGATGAGAATAACAATGTTTTAAAAAACAAAGAAGAAGTTGAAGTTGACCCGCAAGTACTGGCCGCCATTAATAAAAACGATGATTTAGATCCGAATGATTTTAATGCAACAACGATAATATTGATTTGCATTGGCGGTCTGGTTTTTGGAGCCCTGATGTCAGTTTGCACAAAGCGAACGCTGTATATTTTTTTGATAGTTATTGGCGTCACTTTTGTATCACCAGCGATGGCTCACGCCGGACGCGCCGGAGTAGTGATACGTCACAGCAACGGCACGCAAACAGGGCGATGCGTAACGTTCGATGAAAACTATATCTCCGGCTACGAACTACTCCAGCGCGCCGGCCTGTCCCCTGTTCTTGATAGAAACTTTATTGTTGGCATCGATGGCGAATCGGGAAATACATTTGATAGCGCCGGCGCGAGCAGTTTTTATTGGTCTTATTGGCAATTGGATAGTAGCGGCAAATGGACGTATTCTCGCGCCGGCGCGACATATTCGAAGATTCACGACGGTGCAATAGATGGATGGCAACTTGGCGACAGTACGCTAAAATTATCAGCAGCAAATTTTGACGCCGTTTGTCCGACTGTCACACAGGCAGATACAACAACGGATAGCCAACCCCCTGCCGCCCCTGTAAATAGTAGCGACACATCAATTTCTACCAGCTCTGATAATAACCAAGATAATCAAAATATAGAATCAAACAACATCGATTCTACCGTGCCACAGGAACCAATCGATCAAATTACAAAAGATACCAATCAGGAAATGGCATCAGTAAAAGGAGCAAGCACCGTTATTTCCAATGATGCAATTGATCAAACAAAAAAAATTATTTATATGATTTTGATTTCTATCGCATCGATTTCTGCGGGATTTATAGTACATAGAGTAATTTCAAAATCTTGTCGAAATCGCCAATAAGCTCATTATATTTGTCATTTCGACGAGTATTCCGAGGAGAAATCCCGTATTTAATGGTTGAGATTGCTTCGGGGTACCTCGCAATGACAATACTTGATACGTTTTTAGGTGTACTTAAATTATTATACCGGAAATAATCGGTAAAAAGCTGGTGCCGAGAACAAGGACAACTACGGCTATCAAAAACCACGCCATAATAGTGCTAAACCACGTCCACCGACGGAAATTTCTTAAATCCTTAACCACAACTAAAAACAAAATCGAGATGTTGTAGATGGCGATAATACTAGCGATAGAAATTAGTGTAATATCAAGCGCCGGAATTGTCGGCAACCATTCAAATTGCGGTTTTAGTGTTTTACTTAAATCATATTCTAAAATCGGCATCGCCACCGCAAAGATCGCCATATTGAGAATCATCAAAAAGATATTTTTTAGTTGGTTCATAAAAGATAGTTAGATGTCAAGCTTTAGAGGTTAGATGATATAAATAAACAGCCCCCTGGCTGTTATATTTTGTCGCGTAAAACTCGCCCCACTGGGCTCGCCACGCTGTGTCCCGTGGCGAAAGCTATACGGGACGACTGCGCCATTCGTACTTGACACGTATATTCTCTCGCCAAGAGCGAATAGAAAACGTGCCTATCGCGTTTTCAAGTTCGCGTACTCGCGACCTGAATATACGCGATGGAGCGGGTGAGCGGAATCGAACCGCCGTAACCTGCTTGGAAGGCAGGAGCTCTACCATTAAGCTACACCCGCAACTAGACTTTTTATACCATAAACAGGCACATATTACAATCACAATCTTCATCATAATCCTATCTTAACCAAAACTAGCCAACCTCGTAGGTTGGCTAGTTTTGGTTAGGTTTGTCACTTTATCTTGTGAAATACTCCAGTACCTGATACAAATATAATACCCGATTTAATCGG
>CAZPNA010000062.1:2958-4214 GCA_964588135.1 uncultured Candidatus Saccharibacteria bacterium
TTATCTTGTGAAATACTCCAGTACCTGATACAAATATAATACCCGATTTAATCGGGATAGCGCCCGCACCACAAAAAGGAGTGACCAACTTGCGACTGATAATCGCCCTTGTCGCACTGTCTGCACCAGCATTTTCGGCGCCAGATACAATTGCCGATTTCTGTCCTTTGCAAGAAGGGCAGACCATTCGCTATGACATCAATCTTTCTGTTGATGTCCCCTCTTTCCAGCAATTCACCCAATACTGGCACACGACGGCGGGTACGATTTCAAGGGTACTACGTCGTGAAATCGCCGGACCAAAGAGCACCGACCCTTACGTTCTTGAACTAAGGGTTGGCAAGCAAGTAAACGAGCCGGCCAATTATGGCGGGATGGTCGGCTATAAGATTGATGTAGTGCAAGACGACCTCGGTATCTACAACGGCGTCAAAGAAATCTATTGGGCGACGAAGGAAGAGTCACCAAAGTACATTGCCGAGATTTGCGTATTTGATGCGGAGGAGTATGGACCTCCCGATGTTATTGTCGAGGGTGATGGAAAGAGTATCAGACCGATCTACTTTATCGGCAAAACAAGGAGCTCGCTATGGCTCGGTGAAGTCGAGAACGAGCACCTCGACTACGTTGGACTCCTTGGAAGTAGCCGATTCTTCAAGCGTCAGGTTGACGCGCTCGATGAAACACAACCCGAGATTATCGAAAAGACAACCTACAAGCGCGGAGTTGGCCTAGTCGAACTCGAGCAGTTGGTTGATGACAAGGTGA
This sequence comes from uncultured Candidatus Saccharibacteria bacterium, assembly GCA_964588135.1. GTDB lineage: Bacteria > Patescibacteriota > UBA1384 > UBA1384 > UBA1384 > CAZPNA01. The sequence goes on from CAZPNA010000062.1 coordinate 3,727, forward strand.
CCATGTCTTGGACCCGCGATCTCGATCTTGATGAGTAAGATCCACCCCTTTATTACAAGCGCCCGTCGGGATTACCCGACGGGCGCTAATTCGTTAAATAAATTTTGGAGGTCTGGGGCGGAATTGTCACGCAGAGCGTGATCTGGCTCTGCCAGAAACCACTTCTATACTATTAACCAATCTCCTTTTTAGTTCATTTTTTGGTTGGTGATTTTTTAATTCAAACTCTCTTTTTCTCGCATCAGATTTATTTAAATAAGCTTCATAATATACAAGTTTCAACGGCTGTTTCGATTTTGTTGATTTAACCTTACCGGACAAATGTCTCTGAATTCTCGATTTTAAATCCGTAGAATAACCGATATACAAGTCTTTATTACCGCAAAGTAAAACGTATACATAATACATAAATTTTGGAGGTCTGGGGCGGAATTGAACCGCCGTAAACGGTTTTGCAGACCGTTGCCTAACCACTCGGCCACCAGACC
>CAZPNA010000063.1:0-4198 GCA_964588135.1 uncultured Candidatus Saccharibacteria bacterium
CGGTCAAGCTCCAATTTGTGGGAGTCCGCTCGCATATGGAGCGGGCTGTCTGGCTCTGGAAGTCCTACAACGCACTGATGAGAATGTTCGGTTGCGGTCTCGATATTCTCGAATACGAGATCGTCGAGATCGAAAACAAGATGGGTGATGACTGGGCGAAGGGCGAAGGGTTTCGCAACCTTATCGCCTTCATCGACCCGTTCGGTATCGGACCAGCGCTTCTCATCCACATGCTACGTCGGTGGCAAGCGCGAGGCGCCTACATGTGCGACTAGTTCTCTGGGGTCGGGGTGGTCGAGTTTTACTCGAATGCCCCGACCCTTTCTTTTGCCTAATATATCTGATATCATTTTGTCGAACTTTATTAACATAATAAACTTTACGAACTTTATAAACTATGAATGCTAAACTTGTCTATCTTGGAATGTCCGGCGGGGTTGACTCGTCGGTTGCGGCAGCCCTCTTGAAAAAGCAGGGCTATAATGTGGTGGGCGTTTATATGAAAAACTGGCACTCCACCGACCCAAAATTTGAGGGTGTTTGTCCTTGGGAACAAGATCTTCGCGATGCCAGAGCAGTTGCTGCTCGGCTTGATATCCCGCTGGAAGTCTGGAATTTCGAAAAAGAGTATCACGACCGTGTAGTAACTTACTTTTTCAATGAGTATCGCCGCGGTCGCACTCCAAACCCCGATGTTATGTGCAATTCACAAATAAAATTCAACGAGTTTTACAAAGAAGCTATGAAGCGCGGTGCGGATTTCATCGCCACGGGACACTATGCAAGAGTAGTAGAAGGTAGAAAGTATAAGGTAGAAGGTGAAAGCAGGAATCGGCAATCATCACCAATCACTACCCATCAACCACAGGCCACAGGCCACAGGCTACTGGCGGGAAGTGATTCGAATAAGGATCAATCATATTTCCTCTGGGATATTGACAAGGAAGTATTATCAAAAACACTCTTTCCTATCGGTGGTTATAAAAAAAGTGAAGTTCGCGCAATGGCAAAAAAATTCAATCTGCCAGTATCGGAAAAAAAGGATAGTCAAGGAATTTGCTTTATCGGTACTATCAACGTCCGAGAATATCTCAAAACCGAACTGCCTGTTAAAAAGGGCGATGTCGTTACCATCACTGGCGAAAAAGTTGGTGAACACGAAGGCGTGTGGTTTTATACCGAGGGACAAAGGAAGGGAACGGGGTCTTCTGGCGGAGGAATCCCCTACTATGTAGTGGAAAAAGATATAAAACACAATAAATTAATCGTTGCGCCGCGGGCGAGCAAGAAGTTGTTTGCTAGGGGATTAATTGCAAATAACCTCAATTGGCTTGTGGAAAAATCGCTGACTCACCTATCCCCTACTAATAAAATTTCCGCTCGTATCCGTTACAGACATCCGGCGGTTCCGGCTACCATTAAAATTGCCCGTGATGTTGCTCACATAACTTTTAGCACTCCCCAGCGTGCTGTTACCCCCGGTCAATCCGTTGTTTTTTATGTAAACGACCATTTAATCGGCGGTGGCATCATCGATAAACCCGTGCTATAATATTAACGTGGATAAGAAAAAATCAAGCAAAATTGGTGCACGAATCGGCACGGCTTTGTTGGCGTTGGTGATTTTTGCATTTGGATATTTATTCGGCCACGCCAATCTTCAGCTCGATGAGCGCTATATTCCCCGCCTTGTTAATACCGAACTTGGTCAGCCATCAGACATCGATTTCGGTCTCTTTTGGGAAGTCTATGATGAATTATCGTCAAGCTATTTACGGGAGTTTGATAATGAATCAGTCCTTTATGGCGCAATCTCCGGAATGGTTAATTCGCTCGATGACCCATATAGCGCGTTTTTAACTCCGGAACAATCAACGGCGTTTCAAGAAGATTTGTCGGGCACTTTGCAGGGAATCGGTGCGGAAATCGGGCGACAAAACGGAGTACCAACTATCATCGCCCCTCTCGAAGGTTCACCGGCGCAAAAAGCAGGGCTGGTTTCCGGCGATGCAATTTTAGCTGTCGATGGTCAATATATTGATAATTTGTCTATTGATGAAGTTGTCCTTCTTATTCGTGGAGAAGAAGGGACGGAGGTTACGCTATCGATATTAAGTGCCGGTGATGAAGAGGCACACGATGTCACTATCACCAGAGAAGAAATAGATATCGAAGATATTACTTGGGAAAAAGATGGTGACACCGCAATTATTCGCATCCGCCAATTTGGTGATAGCTCGCTGAAACAGTTCGATGCTGTCGCTAAGGAGGTAAAAGAAAGCGGTGCTGATAAAATCATAGTCGATCTTCGCAACAACCCGGGCGGGTTGCTCGACCAGTCGGTTGATATCGTCGGTTACTTTTTGCCTAAGGGTACCGTTGTTGTTAAGGAACAACCCAAAGAAGGCAATGTCGAGGAGTGGAAAGTTGAGGGAGACCCGGTGTTTGCCGATGAAAAATTGATTGTCTTAGTCAATGGAGGCTCGGCATCGGCCAGTGAAATATTTGCCGGCGCCATCCAAGATGCAAACAGAGGGAAGGTCGTGGGTGAAACGACCTACGGCAAAGGAACGGTTCAGGTATATATGAATCTTGACTTGGGCTCGGCGCTTAAATTAACGGTAGCGCAGTGGCTTACGCCCAAGGGCAGAGTAATCGATAAAAACGGAATAACGCCCGATATAACATCAGAGCTAAGCGAAGAAGATTCCAAATCCGGAAAAGATCCTCAAATGGACACGGCTAAAAACGAAATAAATAAAATGTAGTATAATATAGGTAAGTATTACACAAGGAGGCGATGTGGCTGATGATAATATTAATAGTAGTTTAAATCTGTCTAGTAATCCTGCTAGTGGCCAGACCCCAACTCCGCCATCAGCGGTACCTGTTGGGGGCGAGTCATCATCTGCTCCTGTGCCAAGTAGTGCGCCTATGCCTACTGAACCAACGAGTTTTGGGGCTCCATCGCAAACTCCCGAGCCAACTGTCCCACAGCAAGAAAATTACGTCAATAATTTAATGGGTTCGTCAGCTCCAGCTGGTGATGGCACTCCGGCGCAAAGCGAATCTTATCCCCAGCCAACCGAACCAATAATCCCGCCCGTTGACTCTGGTATGCCGGCAGGAACAGAGCCAGTTCCCGATTACAGTGCGCCAACCGAGCCAACAATGCCAGCATCAAGTAATTCACCGATAATGCCGCCAAGTCAACCCGATGCTGACCCCTCGCAATCTTGGACGGGAGAAACAGTAGAGCCGCCAAAAAAATCAAATATCTGGCTCCCTGTCGTTGTATTGCTAGTAATTGTTGTTGCCGCGGCTATTTACTTCATTTATGCCAATAGCTCTTCGACCGAAACAACAAGCACAATATCGCAATCGTCAACAACCACAGAACAAAAATCGGAAGTAACGACTGGCACAACTACTACTATAAGCAATGATACAACAAGAAAAGAAGATCTGACGAATATTCAGGAAGCTCTCGAAAAATACTATCGAGCTAATCAGGAATACCCGATCAGTGCGCAAATTACTAAAACCAGCGACAAAAATTCGACACTGGCATCGTTGGTGCCGGATTACATCGATAAACTGCCAACCGACCCGGCAGGTGGCGAGAGTTATTATGGATATAAAAGCGCAGATGGCAAGACGTATGAATTAAGCGCGGTTTTCGACGAGGCGCCGGCAAGTGTTAAAAGCACGCAAATTGCCAAAGGTTATTTGGTTACTTTGACGCCGGGGATTGTGTTTGAACAGTAATCCTGATATCAATAAAAATAATAAGACAATCGCACAATATTATTGTTCGAACCTATTCGGTGAGAATTTCTCACTATCGTTCGAAGGGTAATCTGTGTAGGTCGTGTAAGTAAAAATTACTTAAAGGAGTTTTCGATGACAATCTTATGGATAGTAATTGCAGTGGTAGTCCTTGTGTTGCTGTGGCTTATTTTTGCTTATAACAACCTTGTTTCTCTGCACAACAGAACCAAGGAAGCTTTGAGCGATATTACCGTTCAAACGAAGCGCAGATATGATTTGATCCCCAATGTTGTTAGCGCGGTCAAGGGTTACGCCAAGCATGAAAGCAAGGTTTTTACCGATGTGACTCAAGCCAGAAACGTGGCAATGAATGCCAAGGGCTTGGATGAAAAAGCCAAGGCCGAAAATCAACTTACCGACACAATAA
>CAZPNA010000064.1:0-4138 GCA_964588135.1 uncultured Candidatus Saccharibacteria bacterium
CCGATAAAACCCTGACCTTGCGGGTCGAATAAGTTATAAAAAATTTGAACTGCTTCCTGAACTAGAAAATCTTTCTGCTCCGGAGTTTTCCACTCAAGCAGGTTTAGCCCAAAGGGTCGCATCCTGTCTGATGGGTCAAAAAGGATAACGTCTTCCATTCGTTCTTTGGGAATTCGAGCGAGGATATCTTCTATGGCATCACCATGCGGATCAAAAAATCCAACTCCCCTGCCCGCTCTGATGTCTTGTAGTATCATCGATTCAAAAAACGTTGACTTGCCGGTTCCCGTCATGCCTATGGCATAGAGATGTCTTCGTCTGTCGTCCTCTTTGATTCTAATAAGGGTCTTATCTCCCCGGTAGAGATTTTCGCCAAGAACCAGACCGTCACTTGGAATATTATTGGGCGCAGGCGCTCTTTTGGCACTAAACCACCTGATGCCCGGCGTATCAACCAGAAAACTTGGGAAGTGAAATATTGATGCAATTTCCTCGGAATTAAGAAGCATAATATGTTTGCGAGAAAAATGCCTTAAGATGTAATAAGGTAGTATTTTCTGGATGGCGCGCGGGAAAATAATTTTGAGTCCGTTTCTGTCGGGTGAATTGAATTGAGCAAATGATGAGTAGATGTTGCGGACACTTTCTTTAGCGATTTCCGCTGTAGGCGCAACAGCAACGATTCTGATTTGCGTATCAAAACCGGTTTTCTCGCCCTTTTTCTGAATAAGTTGCATTTGGGTTTCTTTAATTGGCGACATCGAAGAGGGTTGAGTGGGTGGCGTTTGTTGATTGACCTCCGGGTTGATAGATTGGCTGACTGTTTTTGGCGCGCTACCAATGCCGTGTACCGCCCTGACCAGAGGGTTTCTAGATACTGAAACTGACTGACCTGATTGCAGTTGCTCTGTTGCTCTCCCCACTGCCGAGCGCCACATTTCGCTTTGCGGTCGAACCAGTATCTGGATGCTGGCTCGAACATTATCCCCCAATTTCAGCAAGCTATTTGTGACATTTGCCAGAGGGTCAGCTTCAAGTTCTTGGTATGTCCGAAGAGGATAAATAAATTGCTTATTAAGGTCGAGTACGCCAATAGATGCTTTCATATTGGCATCAAATATCTTGAAATCATTACTTGGTTCGACTTGTGCCGAGGGATAAAAACTTAAAATTTGCTTTTCGATAGTTGACTGGTGGCTTTTGGGGGTGCCAACAAAAAATATTATTTCTTTATTTTTTGATACAATTTCCAGCGAGAAAACCGGCTGTCCGTACCAGTACATTGAAAGCTTGTTTTCATAAAAAGACGAGAAAGAGCTAACTAATTGCTCGGCAACGGCAACATAATCGCGATAGCTTTTAAGGGGTTCGTCCTCTTTTTTCCCTGATTCCCTAGGAACACGTACTTCAAGCATTACAACATCACCGACCCTAGCGCTGATCATTTTCTTGCGACGAATCGAATCAAATATCAAATATACAATTGCAATTGAGGCAACAGTAAACAATACTGCAATTATACCCGGGCCATAAAGACTCAAGGAATCAGTCATCAACCCTCTTTTGTTTTTGATTTTTCTCTACAATAATTATACCACTAATCGATACTTCTTTTTATTCTCCCCATAAGATCAAATATAAAGTGGAGGTTGTGGAGGGTTGTTAGGCGGATGCCGAGGATTTCGTTTTCTTTTATAAGATGGCTGATGTAGCTTCGTGAAAAGCCCGATTGGCAAGCGGGGCATGTACAGTTCTTGTCAATCGGTGCCATGTCTTGGCGGAACCTGCCCTTTTTTAGGTCGATATTGGTGTATGCAAAAGTTGACCCGTCGGGCATTTTGGCTTTTTTTGACATTAATCCCCCACCACTTACCCACACCACCCCATGACGCGCTAATCTTGTTGGCAAAACGCAATCAAACATATCGCAACCCCTATTAACTGCGTTGATGATATCTGCCGGTTCACCTACCCCCATTAAATATCTTGGCTTTGATTCGTTAAGATGCGGTACGGACCACTCCACCGCTTTCCAAACATTATCGCGCGATTCGCCAACCGATACGCCACCGATAGCATTGCCCGGCAGATCTTTGGAGTTGATGTATTTTGCCGACCTCTCGCGCAAATCTTTATTGGTAGCGCCCTGGACAATACCAAAAAGAGCTTGTGTTTCCTTGTTCGTCCAAACGTTGATGGAATTGTCAAGCCACTTGTGAGTTCTATCCACAGCTTGCTTGATGTAATCGATATTTGCGTCCCCTGGCGGACACTCGTCAAACGCCATAATTATATCGGCGCCGATGTCTTGCTGAATTTTTATTGATTTTTCGGCATCAAGAAAATGTTTTGTGCCATCGATATGCGAGCGAAATTCTACTCCCCTATCCGTTATTTTTGCCGGTGTTAATTTTACACGACTCCCCTCTTCCTTATCCTTTTTGATATTAATTGATGATAATCTGCCACCCAAAGAAAAAACCTGGTATCCCCCGCTGTCGGTAAGCATCGGCCCTTTCCACCTAGTCCATTTCTGCAAACCACCGGCTTTTTTGATAAGTTTTTCTCCAGGACGCAGCATAAGGTGATAGGTATTTCCAAGGACAATTTGCGCGCCCAGTTCTTTTAGCTCCCACGGCGCAACTGATTTTACGGCACCAACCGTCCCCACCGGCATAAACACCGGGGTTTCAATTTCCCCATGCGGCATTGTAAGCACCCCTCTCCGCGCCTTGTCTTTTTTAGATGTAATCTTGAACTTAAACATATCTATCTAATAATAACAAAAACGATTCTGTTTAACAGAACCGTTTTGTTTTATCCGCGTTCATCCGCGTGTATTTCCTATCCGCATTAATCCGCGTTATTTAAGTTCTACTGTTGCGCCGGCGGCTTCGAGTTTCTTTTTTGCCTCTTCGGCATCGGCCTTTGGAGCATCTTTTAGAATTTCTTTTGGTGCAGCATCAGCCAAATCCTTAGCTTCTTTCAGACCAAGCTGTTGGTTGATTTCGCGAAGTGCTTTAATAACAGCAATCTTTTGGTCACCACTAGAAGCCAAAACTACTGTGTAGTTTGATTTTTCTTCAGCTTCTTGCGCGCCACCGGCCGCTGGTGCGCCTGCAGCTACTGCCATGGGAGCAGCGGCTGATACGCCAAATCTGTCTTCTAGCTCTTTAACAAGTTCTGCCAAATCAGCAACTGAAAGTTGCTCGATTTGTTCAATAAGAGCTTTGAACTTTGCGCTTGCATCTGCTTGCCCCGCATTTTCTTGTGGGGTTTTTTCTTCAGCCGGCTTTGATTCTTCGGCTTTTTCCTTCCCGACGCTTTCAGGTCGGGACTCCGCACCCTCAACCTCTGGTTGAGGCGTCGGAGCTTTTTTCTCTTCGTCTGCCATTTTAATTCCTTTCTTAATTTAATTGTTAGACGTTAATAGTTAGATGTTAGAATATACATCATAATCGGATCAACTTTATGAACTTTATAACTTTACAAACATTATAAACTCTTTTGTTCTGCATATTGTTTTATCACACTTACCAAACCTCTGATATTGCCCGCTAGGACGTTGACGAAACCACTGATTGGAGCGTTGATGGAACCAACCAATTTGGCAAGTAATTCTTCGCGACCGGGAAGTTTTGAAAGGGTAGTGATATAAGTAGCATCGACAAATTTGCCATCGATCCAACCACCGATTATGGTGATTTTATCATGATCTTTTGCAAACTTTTCAACCAATTTTGATACCGCTACTTCGTCATTCGCTACAATCACGGATAATGGCTGATTCAATGCTTCCTCTGATAAATCTAAATTAGCATCCTTAAGCGCTTTGCCAAGGATTGTATTTTTAACAACCATCATTTTGTAGCCGGTTTCGAAAAGCTGGTCGCGTAAATCTGTTACCTCGGCTACTGTTAAACCTTGATAATCAGCCAAAATAACAGCTCTTTGCTGCAAATCTTCCTGCAGTTGAGCCAATATCTGTTCTTTTTCCTGCCGTGTTTTTGCCATTATTGCTCCGCTCCGTGTTTCGCGCTCCTCAAACGGAAGCGAAACCGGAAGTCCCTCGTAGTTCAATCTATTTAGAGAAGAGGAATAATAACCTAATTCTCTAAGAGATTGAACGAAGTGGGAC